>NZ_JBEGDG010000116.1:0-458 GCF_040183165.1 Lysinibacillus zambalensis | reverse complement strand
CCTCCAATATAGATAATATTTAGGATTTAGATATCCGAAACTACAAAGACATATTTTGCTCATTATGCTCCGTTATTGACACTTAAAAAACAGCCATAAATGTAAAACTCAAAGTATGTAGTTAGACGTCAGACAAATAACTTCACTATACCAATGTTTTTAGTAGCAATACAATAGTTAAAAGAAAAAAACTCTACGAAACGTGTATACGCTTACACGATTGCTTTATGGGGGGGGGGGGGGGCGGGGGGATGAGGGAAATAAAAAAAAAAATAAAAAAAAAATAAAAAAGAAAAAAAAAAAAAAAAAAAAAAAAAAAAAAAAAAAAAAAAAAAAAAAAAAAAAATAAAAAAAATAAAAAAAAAAAATAAAAAAAAAAAAAAAAAAAAAAAAAAAAAAAAAAAAAATAAAAAAATATAAAATAAATAAAAAAAATATAATAATAAAAAAAAATATAA
>NZ_JBEGDG010000115.1:0-460 GCF_040183165.1 Lysinibacillus zambalensis | reverse complement strand
CCGAGGATGGAGAAGGCTAAGCGAAGATGGCAGAAGTTATGGAAGAATTAGCACAATAACAGGCAGGTTTTCTTCGTATAGAAAGTGCAAGAAATATCGAAGGGAAGGGTATTTCTGTATCGTATTGGGAATCACTAGAGGCTATACAAGCATGGAAAGTAATTTCAAAACATTTAGTTGCACAGCATTTTGGAAAAGAAAAATGGTATAAGGATTATAATGTGGAATTTCCCCCGCCCCCGCCCCCCCACCCCCCCCCACCCCCCCGCCCCGCCGCACCCCCCCCCCCCCACCCCCCCCCCCCCCGCCCCCCACCCCCCCCCCCCCCCCACGCCCCCCCCCCCCCACCCCCCCCCCCCCCCCCCCCCCCCGCCCCGCTCCCGCGCGCCCCCCCCCCCCGCCCCGCCCCACCCACCGCCCCCCCCGCGCCCCCCCCCCCCCCCCCCCCCCCCCCCCCCCC
>NZ_JBEGDG010000113.1:0-460 GCF_040183165.1 Lysinibacillus zambalensis | reverse complement strand
ATGCCTATTGTTAGTGCTGAAGCAATCATCCAATATTTTTTAATCGGATTATTCAAGATCATATCTCCCTATTTTAATTTGGACATTACTATTTCCAATATTTAGACGAATTTCCAAATGGAAAAGTTCGTCATTTTTTGAAAAAGTTGAATAGTTTTAAACTTTTCATGATAGTGTTTGACTTTAAAGTTTGAGCAGGAACTATTGGAAAAGGTGGATTATGGTGGTGGAAGCCTCTTGGTTTGGGCTCTTCCCGTTTCGCTCGCCGCTACTCAGGGTATCGATTTTTCTATCTCTTCCTCCAGGTACTTAGATGTTTCAGTTCCCTGGGTCTGCCTTCAAGACGCAATGTATTCACGTCGAGATACTACGCGATTAAACGTAGTGGGTTCCCCCATACGGAAATCACCGGATCAAAGCTCACTAACAGCTCCCCGAAGCATAACGGTGTTAGTGCCGT
>NZ_JBEGDG010000019.1:0-98477 GCF_040183165.1 Lysinibacillus zambalensis | reverse complement strand
TATTAATCATGATTTAAGTGGCCTTCCAAAATCCCCCTATAATTTATTAAACCCCCCCGCGCTTCCCCCCGCAATCGGCTTTGTGCAAGCACAAAGCCGATTCCAGACACAATTATGCCGAGGCATAATTGATTAGAAAAACGTCGGAAACTACCGACGTTTTTTATTATCTTCATCCATTCTGCCATCATAGTGGATGAGGGTGAATGCAAGTATATTCCCTTAACAATAGGTGTCTAACAGTATCAATGACAAGATTTATTGATATAATAATGATAAGGGATATGTCTAAACGGGGGTGGCGTTATGTTCGAGGGGAAATGCTTAATTGTCGAAGGCCGTTCGGATAAGCTTCAAATTGAACCTATTTTAAATGAACATGTTAAAATACTTTGCACGAATGGTACAATTGGTGTGCATCAATTAGAAGAGTTACTTGATCCATATGAAGGCTGTGAGCTTTATACATTTTTTGATGCAGATACATCGGGTGATAAGCTACGAGCATTAATGGACAGACATTATCCAGAGGCTGAGCATTTACGTACTATGCCAACATATAAGGAAGTAGAGACAACTCCGAGAAAGGTGTTAGCGGCAATCTTAATTCGTGCGCATTTCTCAATCCATAATGAATATATTTTGTAAGGTTGCGTGAAAAAATGGAAGAATGGTCAAAAGAGCAGTGGGACGTGGCTATTCAGTCGGGTGAAAAGGCTGCTTTTTATTTATATACACCAATGTGTGGAACGTGTGTAGTTGCATCGAAAATGATGTCGGTTGTTGAGCAATTGCTACCACAGCTACAGGTTGGTAAAGCGAATATTAATTTTATCGAACAAATCGCTTATGATAATAAAATCGAAAGTGTACCGTGTTTACTTGTATGTGAAGGCGGAAAAGTGACGGAAAAGGTTTATGCTTTTCAATCTGTACCGTATTTATACGAATTGTTAAAAAAATAAATTGACTGAACTTTACTCACGTGGTAAAGTACGAATATACTAAAAAATATAAATATATCGAACTCTTATAAAGAGCGGCGGAGGGAAGTGCCCTATGAAGCCCGGCAACCATCACAAAGTGAAAAGGTGCCAAATCACCCAAAGATTTTATCTTTGAAAGATGAGAGAACGGTTCAGCGTATAAGTTACGTGACCCCTTCTACTTGTCTATAGTTGAAGGGGTTTTTTTACTTCTTTCACCGAAACACCCGCTGAAATAGAGGAACTCAGTCTAAGAACGCCACATCCTGTGGCAACGACTGAGTGACCAACGTCATGTTGCTGCCGCTGCGTTATCACTACGCTTTCGCACAGAAAACATTTGTTGGCCTAAAGCCTCCGGCGGATGTCATGGAATCGAAAAGGATTTCTTTGTGCAAGCACAAAGTCGATTCCGGACGCAATTATGCCGAGGCACAATTGATAAAAAAAGGAGAATTCGCTATGATTCAGCTTCAAAATATTACGAAGAAATACAAAACCTCGAATGGCGAATTAACAGCAGTTAAAGACGTCAACCTTTCTATCGATAAAGGTGAAATTTATGGCATTATCGGCTATAGTGGCGCTGGTAAAAGTACAATGATTCGCTTGTTAAACGGTTTAGAAAAGCCTACATCAGGTACGGTAACGGTTAACAATCAAGAATTTTCATCCATAAAGGGGCAAAAGCTTAGAAATGCTAGACAAAAGGTCAGTATGATTTTCCAACATTTCAATTTACTTTGGTCTCGAACTGTTGCGGAAAACATTGCTTTCCCACTAGAAATCGCAGGTGTTCCAAAGGCAAAACGTGAGGCACGTGTGAAAGAATTGATCACATTAGTTGGCTTAGACGGACGTGCTAAAGCGTATCCATCACAACTATCAGGGGGACAAAAGCAACGTGTAGGCATCGCTCGTGCACTTGCTAATGATCCAGAAGTATTGTTATGTGATGAGGCAACATCCGCACTCGATCCGGAGACAACAGATGCTATCCTAGATTTACTTGTCGATATTAATGAGCGACTAGGTTTAACGATCGTGTTAATCACACATGAAATGCATGTTATTCGTAAAATTTGCCACCGTGTAGCGGTTATGGAAGCTGGAGAAATTGTAGAACGTGGTGAAGTATTACAAGTATTCCAAGCGCCACAAGCTGACATTACAAAAAAATTCGTTTCTCAAATTACAGATACGAAGGAAACACAGGAAACTGTGGCACAAATTAAAGCAAACTACCCTAATGGACAACTTGTAAAGCTAATATTTGTAGGAGAAAAAACAGAACAGCCTGTCATCTCACATCTTGTGAAACAGTGTGATGTAGAAGTAAGTATAGTACATGGTAATATTTCGCAAACTAAAAATGGCGCGTACGGTACACTTATCGTACAAATTGAAGGCACAGAGTCGAATGTTGCAGCTGCACTGAGCTACTTGCATACAGTCGAAGTACAAACGGAGGTGATTGCCAATGCTAACTAGTCTCTTTCCGAATGTTGACTGGGAAAAAATGTGGGAAGCTACGTATGAAACGTTGTACATGACAACAATCTCTACGGTGATCACATTTATACTTGGATTAGTAATTGGGATCTTATTGTTTTTATCAAGTCCTAACCAAATATGGGCCAATAAACTGGTGAACTTTTTAACAGGCTCAATCGTTAATATTTTCCGTTCGATTCCGTTTATCGTTTTGATTATTTTATTAATTCCGTTTACGAAATTTTTACTCGGCACAATTCGTGGAGCAGATGCGGCTTTACCGGCACTAATTATCGGAGCTGCACCATTTTATGCGCGTATGGTATTAATTTCATTACGTGAAATCGATAAAGGCGTTATTGAAGCGGCTCGTTCAATGGGTGCTAAAACGTCAACGATTATTTGGAAAGTATTAATTCCAGAATCGTTACCAGCGCTTATTTCTGGTCTTACTGTAACGGCTGTAGCACTTGTTGGCTATACTGCGATGGCAGGTATTATCGGTGCAGGTGGTCTAGGAAACTTAGCATTCTTAGATGGTTTCCAACGTAATCGCCAAGATGTAACTTTAATGGCGACTATATTAATCTTAATAGTAGTATTTATTATTCAATGGATTGGCGACTTAATTACAGCCAAAACAGATAAACGCTAAAAAGGCGCTAATGACAAAAAAGCGTAGCTCGCTACGAACATCCAAAAGGTTATTTCGGTTTTATACCGCTAACATATTTTAAATTAGTTAAAAGGGAGTGCAATAAAATGAAGAAATTATTAGCAGGATTATTTTTATCAGTATTAGTATTAGCTTTAGCTGCTTGTGGTGCTGGTAAAAAAGATGATACAAACTCAAACGCATCATCTGGTGATAAATCAGACAATAAAGAAAATGTAACATTAACAATAGGTGCTTCTAATACACCACATGCGGTTATTTTGGAAAAAGCAAAACCGGCTTTAGCTAAAGAAGGTATCGATCTTAAAATTGAAACGTATCAAGACTATGTATTACCAAACCAACATTTAGAGTCAGGTGAACTTGATGCAAACTATTTCCAACACTTACCATTTTTAGAGCTTAGCATGAAAGAAAATGGCTATGACTTTGTAAATGCTGGTGCCATTCATATTGAACCAATCGGAATTTACTCTAAAAAATATAAATCTCTTGAGGATCTACCAAAAGGTGCAACAATTTTACTTTCTAGCTCAGTGTCAGACCACGGTCGTATGCTTTCATTGTTAGAAGCTAAGGGCTTAATTAAATTAAAAGATGGCGTCGATAAAACAGCAGCAGAAATAAAAGATATCGCAGAAAACCCTAAAAACTTCAAATTCGATGCAAATACAGCTCCGGAAATGCTTGTACAAATGTATGAAAATAATGAAGGCGATGCAGTTTTAATTAACTCGAACTTTGCAATCGATAACAACATTAATCCATTGAAAGATGCAATTTCTCTTGAAGATAAAGAATCTCCTTATGTAAATATTATAGCTGTACGTGCTGGTGATGAAACAAAACCAGAAATTAAAAAATTGATAGAAGTATTAAAATCTAAAGAAATCCAAGACTTCATTATTGAAGAATGGAAAGGTTCAGTTGTACCAGTTAAATAATTTGAAATTGATCGATAAGGGTATGTAAGTATAAAACTTACATACCCTTTTTCCTTGTTATTAAAAGAATTTTAAAAGTTGATTTTCACTCCGAGTTGGCGCTTTCCCCGGGTTTGGCTTCACTCTTCCCATCGCAGTATAAGTCGACAAGCTGGAATAAAATAGAGTTTTTTTGAGTTTGAAAGGGTATGTAGTTTAAAAGATTACATACCCTTTCTTCTTACTGTAAAAAGGCTGTCTTTTATCAGAAAAATATAACTTTTTGTCAGGGAAGGTATTATTCTGTAGTTTATAGCAAAAATATAATAATATTTTACAAGTAATCGATTTACCAAAAATTTTATATAGAAATTGTTTAGTCATATTTATTACTATAGTTGTTGTGTTTATAAATCAAAAGAATGATAGAAAAATAATGAAGAAGAATACAATGCTTCTTCCATCAACTGGAGTGAACACAAATGAATAAATTAATCGTTGCGGAAGATATCATGCAAGAGCATGAGGTGAAAGGTTATTTTGAAATTTTGCGTGAGAGTGTTATTCGTTCACGTTTAACAATGACTGCAGTCTTTTTTAAAGTAGCGAATTCCTCACAAGAAACTGATATAGATTGTAATCAAGTAAATCATCAAATTTCAGCTTTTCTAAAATCTAAAATACGAAAAACAGATTTACTTTTCCAACTAGCAGATGGCATGCATTGGGGAATATTTTTTCTGCAAAGTAGTGAAGTAGAGGTAAAAGCATTTTTAAAACGGATTTTCGCAATTCTAACGCAAGAAAGGGAATTTCAACAAATAACGTTAAAAGCTTCCGTTACTGAAATAAGAAATAATAATGTTGATTTTGAAACATTGTTAGAGAAAAATAAGCACAAACTAGCTGATGAAGAACAGCCAACTTGGTCAGTAGAACAGGTTACAGATTATCGTGTACAACCGATGGAGCAAGTAAAGGTTAGCATTATTGAACAGAATGAAATCTTTAGAAAGGTGCTAGAAACGACACTCGAAAATTTAGACATTCCTCATTATACTTTTGACGTGTCGACCTATGAGGATGGCTATGATTTTTTACAGTCCGATCACTATAAATCTGGCCATATGCATTTAGTTGTGATGAACGATATTTTACCACGTAAAAATGGCTTAGAAATTTTGCACATTTTGCGAGAAATGCCGAATGAGAAAAAGTTCATCATTTATATGATGTCTGAACGAAACTCAGAGGGTGCAACACTGAATGCTTATGAAGGTGGTGTCGATGAATATATCGTCAAACCATTTAATTTACGTTTGTTAGAAGCAAAAATTAAGAAGACTTTTGCGAGGTTTTGGCTATGATCAAGCTGTCGATCCCTTTTCTTTTAACGGTCAGCGGTGTTTTATTAACAGTTCTATTTTTATTTACGATCTATATACTTGTTCAGCGCAAGCGGGAGATTCGTTTTGCAGAAGTGCGTGATACTTTTTTACAAAACTCTTCACAGCAATGGTACAACTATTTAATCAATGATGAAATTTTCTCTATAGTGCTTGTACCCAGAGGGAGAGCTCAAGTAGCAGCTATAGAAATAATCTTTTCATCTTATTTGAAAAATATAAGCAATGAAATAGTTGAACACAAAATAAAAGAGTTTTCTAATCTCTATTTAAAAAAGTTTTATGAAAAGGATTTGTCCAGTAAACGATGGAGCATTAGGATGAATGCTTTATATCATATTGCTGATTTACAGATAGAGGATTTATTAGAGGCATGTCTTCAATTCGAAAAAACCAAAATTTCGGAGGAGGAATATTTTCAACTGTTAAAAATTTACTCTCTCTTCCGACCTGAAATGTTTATCGAAAAAATTAAAGAATCGAACATTCATTATTCTGAAAGCGAGTATAGAAGAGTATTTGTCTTGTTAGAGGATGACGTATTTATTCGATTATTTGAAGACTTTAATAGTTGGACAACAAATATCCAATTTGCTGCAATTGATACTGCAGCTGTCAAAAGAAATATACAATACATTGATCAGTTAAAACAGCTATTAACGCATGAGGTTCCAGAAATACAAATCAGAGCATTAAAAGGTCTTTATGAAATTGGTGTAATTGATGAAATCGATCCTTATGTCCCATTTGTGACATCAGATATTTGGGAAATAAGATTAATGGTTGCGAAAATCTTTAAGCATGTACCACTAAACTATACCTATGCTTATTTAGAACAGCTTCTTCAAGATGAAAATTGGTGGGTTCGCTCACAGGCTGCTAAAACAATTGCAGAAAATAGAGATGGAATTGCAAAATTACAGCAATTTATGGAGTCCTCAAATGACCCATATGCAATTGACATGGCTCGTGAAACAATCGTCAGAAAGCGAGGGAACAAATGAAAGTATTTTTAGATTTTTGTATGTGGTTCTTTGGTGGATTTATTCTATTTTATATGTTGTTTGTTATTGTTTCGTATTGCGCCATGTTTGTTATCGCCATGCTAGTTATGCGAAAACGCTATAAATTAGACCCCTCAGAGTATGATGATGCGCATACAGATGCCTTTTACTCAAAACCAGTATCCTTATTAGTCCCTGCTTACAATGAAGAGATTGGCGTTGTAGACACAGTCTATTCATTGTTGAATTTACGATATCCACAAACGGAAATTATCATTATTAACGACGGGTCTACTGACTCTACACTACAAACCGTAATCGAGCATTTCCGAATGAAGCCCGTTGATAAAATTGTTCGTACACATATCCCTACAAATCAAGTTAAACAAATTTATGAATCTGAAATCTATAAAAATTGTATTTTAGTAGATAAAGAAAATGGTGGTAAGGCAGATGCATTAAATGTAGGTATTAATGTATCTCAATATCCATATTTCTGCTCTATTGATGGTGATTCAATCTTAGATGAAAAATCATTGCTTCGTGTGATGAAGCCGATTGTTTTATCTGATGGTGAAGTGATTGCGGCAGGAGGAAATATCCGAATTGCCAATGGCGCAAAAATGCAGCTTGGTTCCGTTACTGAAACACACTTATCAAATAATTACTTAGTGATTATGCAAATAATAGAATATGCGCGAGCCTTTTTAATGGGGCGAATAGCTTTAAGTAAATACAATCTTGTGCTTATTATTTCGGGAGCATTTAGTGTGTTTTCGAAGGAATGGGCTGTGGAAGCGGGCGGTTATTCAACGAATATTATTGGAGAAGACATGGAGCTTGTCGTGAATATTCACCGTTTGATAAGAAAGAAAAAAGAAAAGAAACGTATAGAATTTGTTCCAGATCCTGTGTGCTGGACTGAAGCACCTCAGTCATTAGGGGTTTTGCGAAACCAGCGTAGACGTTGGCATCAAGGATTATTTGAAAGCCTATGGAAGCATAAGACGATGACGTTGAATCCTAAGTATGGCTTAATAGGCTTGCTTTCATTTCCATACTTTTGGCTAGTAGAATGCCTAGGTCCACTAGTTGAGTTAGGTGGTTATATTTATATCATAGTGGCATTTTTCTTAGGGAAAATCTATTATGAAATAGCCATAATTCTGTTACTGCTTTTCGTTATTTATGGGGTGATATTTTCAATAGCTTCTATATTATTCGAAGCATGGATTTTGAATACTTATCCGAAACCGAGAGAGCTACTACGCATGATACTTTTAGCATTTACTGAAATTTTCTGGTATCGACCACTCACTCTTTTTTGGCGCTGTGAGGGATTAATTCGGTTTGTGCTAAGAAGAAGCGATTGGGGCAATATGAAGCGTGTCGGCATCGGTGAAAAGGAGAAAAGTGTATGAAGCGTATATATATAGGAATTATAGTCGTTCTAATTCTCGTTATTACACCTATAGCATGGTGGTATTTCAGCGATGAAAAACCGCTCAACGTTGCGATTCTAGATAAAACGGTTCCGAATGAAACTTATCGAGAGCATTTAGGTGTGAACTGGTTTTTAAACCATTATAAATACACGATCGATGAGCATCCGTATGATGTACAAAAAAATTACTTTGGTACACTTCCGAATGATAAAACGAAGAACGTGTCAGAAAAAAAGTTTCCGACTGACTATAGTAATTATGATGTTATTTATTTGGCTGATACGTACGGCGTTTATAAGGATGATTTAGATGAAAAAAAGCGCTTAGGTAAACGTTCAGAAAAAATTGTAGGCGGCTTGGAAATGGATGAATGGCAGTCTATAGTAGATCGTTTAGCAAGCAACAAGAAAAGTATGTTAATTGCTGAATACAATACATTTGCATCACCGACGTCAGCGGAAGTTAGAAAAGAGTTACAGGATTATTTAGGAATTTCATGGTCTGGATGGATTGGGCGATATTTTGATGAGCTTAATTATCATAAAAATACGGAAATTCCACAATGGGTCATAGATGAACATGGTGATAATTGGCCATACAAAGGCGGAGGCTTTCTTCTATTTAATGAAATTACAGAAAAGCTCATTGTGTTAGAGTTGGACAAGCATGTAAACACAGAAGGTATTCAGGTGCAATTTACTGAAGAAGGGAAAAAGTTCTTCAACACCTCTGCTCGTGCAGAATATGGCTATTGGTTTGATATTATCACACCTAAATATGCAGAGGATGCTCTTGCTAATTATGAATGGGACTTAACAAAAGAAGGGGAAAAACTATTAGAGGACAACGATATTCCACAGCAATTTGCGGCAATCGTTTCACAGGATAAACGCTACACGACAAGCTATTATTTTGCAGGAGACTTTAACGATATGTCCCGTGTGCCGACCCTTTACAAAATAAAAGGATTACCGACCATTTATAAATATGCTGAGAAGTATGCAGATAGTTCGTTTTATTGGTCAATTTATATACCAGTCATGCATAAAATTTTTGAAACGTTTGAGCAAAAAGAAGTTCAAGAAACCGTTAATCATGGCAAATTAAATTATAACGCACGTATTAAGGGCGAATCATTTGAAGTCTTACGAGATGGAAAATGGGAGCCGATAGTCTTTAAGGGCGTTAATATCGGTATGGGTAAACCAGGAGCATTTCCTGGCGAGGCTGCTATTACGGAAGAAGAGTACTATCGATGGTTCCGTCAAATTGCTGACATGAATGCCAATACGATTCGTATATATACATTACACCCGCCAGGTTTTTATCGGGCACTTGCAAAATACAATGAAGAAAATCCAGATAAACCACTGTATGTATTGCATGGTGTATGGATTAATGAAGAAGGTTTGGTTGATTCATTAGATGCCTATGATGAAGCTACTCTAAAGGATTTTCAACTTGAAATGAAACGAATGGTGGACGTTATCCACGGTAATACTTATGTGAAGCCAGTAGCAGGACATGCCTCAGGATTATATGATGTGGACGTTTCAAAATATATAATAGGCTGGGTGCTAGGAATCGAATGGTATCCGCAAATGGTTGTTGGTACGAACGAGAAACACGCTAATATAGGTGAATACAATGGGACGTATTTTGAAACGAAAAATGCTGCACCATTTGAACATTGGTTAGCCGAGCAAATGGATCTTATTACTGTTTACGAGAAGGATAAGTATAATTGGATCCGTCCAATGAGTTTCACAAACTGGGTAACAACCGACTTACTAGACCATCCATCTGAGCCTTCTGAGGATGAGGATTTGGTAGGCGTAAATCCAAATGTTATCTATACGAAAGGTGAGATGCAGGCACCAGGTCAATTTGCTTCCTATCATGTTTATCCTTATTACCCTGACTTCTTTAACTACGATCAAAAATATTTAAATTATAAAGATTTCCGGGGCAATAAAAATAGTTATGCAGGGTATTTAAAAGAACTACATGAAGCGCATAAAATGCCTGTTCTTGTTGCAGAATTTGGAATACCTGCGGCTCGTGGTATGACACATGAAAATGTTTATGGCTGGAATCAGGGCCATATGTCCGAACAGCAACAAGGTGAAACGCTACAACATTTATATGAAGATATTATGCATGAAGGCTTGCTCGGAGGCCTAGTCTTTACATGGCAGGACGAGTGGTTTAAGCGGACGTGGAATACGATGGATTATGATGATCCAAACCGTCGACCATTTTGGTCTAATGCACAAACAAATGAACAGCAATTTGGCGTACTAAGCTTTGATCGATTTAAAGTAAAAGTAGACGGCGATACTAAGGAATGGAAAGGTACTCAAATGTACAATACCTCACCTTCTGACTCAACAGATTTTGCTGTCGATTATGATGAAAGATATTTGTATCTCAAATTAAAAAGTGATGTTTTAGAAAAAACATCACCTCGTATTTTACTTGATGTAGTACCAAATCAAGGGAATACTTCAGCTACATCAATAAAAGATATGACGTTTTCAAATGGCGTAGATTTTATTGTGGAATTAAATAAAAGTGGAGACTCTCGAGTGGTCATAGATGAATACTATGATTTCTATGATTATTTTTACGGTCATAATATAAATCTGATTCCACCTCGTATGGCAGTTCCAACAAAAAATAGTGGTAAGTTTGCACCAATTTATTATGTGTTAAATAAAGAGTTGTACTTACCAGAGCAAAACATTACTACTGATTTCAGTCATTATGAAACAGGGAAGCTGCTTCAAGGGAATGCCAATCCAAAAGCAAAAGATTATAATTCGTTAGTAGACTATACGTGGACGGATGATAATGTGATTGAGCTACGAATTCCTTGGCTACTAATCCAAACTAGAGATCCAAGCCAGCGTGAGTTTATGGGGGACTTATATAAAGATGGAGAGACAGCTTCGACGAAAGTCGATAATATTTATATTGGTGCGGTCTTTGTAGATAAAGAGGGCAAAACTGTAAAATCTTTACCAGAGACAAATGGCCAAGTCTTACCGAAACTCTCACCTTATACTTGGGAACCATGGCAAACGCCTAAGTTTGATGAGCGTTTAAAACAATCATATTATATTTTACAAAAATTATTTAAAGCATATTAAATGAGAGCTTAGGATAGGTGATTTTTTTGCCTATTCTAAGTTTTTTTTGGCTCATTACTAAAAGTTGGGATGTTATTTGTTAAAACGTATGATATATACGTTGATCTTCGTTACGAATGGGCGATTCCTTAGAGATTAGCAATAGAGGAGCGGAGGTTAAAAACATCACATCCTGTAATAACGCCTCCGTGACCAACAACAAACGTTTTATCTGTGCGAAAGCGAAGCGACAGCAACAAAAGTTTTAACTGTGCGAAAGCGAAGCGACAGCAACAACAGTTTTAACTGTGCGAAAGCGAAGCGACAGCAACAAAAGTTTTAACTGTGCGAAAGCGAAGCGACAGCAACAAAAGTTTTAACTGTGCGAAAGCGAAGCGACAGCAGCAAATGTTTTAACTGTGCGAAAGCGAAGCGACAGCAACAAATGTTTTAACTGTGCGAAAGCGAAGCGACAGCAACAACAAAGCGTCCAGTCGGAACGGAAATCAACCCCGCATTATGGTGAGGAACTATTTTTATTTAAAAATACAAAAATATTTTACAATTCCGTCTATTTCGTAAGCTGTATATTCTTGCAACTGTATATGTTAAATTACTACTAATACATTCGAGAAAGACAGTTGTTTTTTTAAGGAGGACATTTTAGTGAAGTTTAAATTTGGTCTATTGGCAAAAATTATTGTCGCTATCTTTTTAGCGGTAATACTTGGAGGTTTTATGCCAGAGTCATTTGTACGTATATTTGCAACATTCAATGGCTTATTCGGTAATTTCTTAAATTTTGTTGTACCACTTATTATTATTGCATTTATTGCACCGGGCATTGCTCAGCTTGGGAAAGGCTCAGGAAAATTATTAGGTTTGGCAACATTCTTTGCCTACTTCTCAACAATCATTGCAGGCATGTTCGCCTTTTTAGTAGCGCGAAATGTGTTGCCTAACTTCATATCAAATGGTGCTATGGAAAGTATGAAAAACCCAGAGGAATTTTTAGCACAGGCATTCTTTAAAGTTGAAATGCCGCCATTAATGGGTGTGATGTCAGCATTAATTTTTGCATTCATCGTAGGGATTGGTATGACAGTCATCAAAGGCGATGTGATGAAACGTGGTTTTGAAGAGTTTAATGTAATCATTGAAAAGTTAATTTCATTTGTCATTATTCCACTTTTACCATTTCATATTTTTGGGATCTTCTTGAACATGACATATGGAGGTCAAGTAGCAAAAATATTATCTGTCTTCGCAATTGTCTTCGTACTTATAATTGCGATGCATTGGATCATCTTGCTAGTGCAATACACTACTGCGGGAACTTTAAATAAGAAAAATCCGCTTAAGTTACTTCGAACAATGCTACCTGCGTATTTTACAGCATTAGGCACACAATCTTCAGCGGCAGCTATTCCGGTTACATTGCGACAATCACAAAAAACAGGGGCTTCAGAAAAAGTAACGAATTTTACAATCCCACTGTTTGCAACTATCCATTTATCAGGTAGTACAATTACAATCGTAACTTGTTCTTTAGGTGTTATGATGATGAACGGTATGGATATAGGCTTTACACAATATATCGGCTTTATATTTATGCTAGGTATTACAATGGTTGCTGCACCTGGCGTCCCAGGAGGAGGAGTCATGGCAGCAATAGGTTTACTGCAAACAATGCTCGGCTTCGATGAAACAATGGTTGCACTAATGATCGCACTGTACATAGCACAAGACAGCTTTGGTACAGCTACAAATGTAACGGGAGATGGTGCATTAGCCATGATTGTTGACCGTTTCAGCAAACCAACAAATTAATTAATAACAGAGTGAACGGATAGAATAACAAAAGAAAAAAATCGCCTGCTATGGCGATTTTTTTTTTGTTTAGGACGCGAAATAATGTGGAAATTCTCTTGCAGATTAATTAGAGAGTACTACTTTTCAAGATAAATAGCTAATGGAGAATATAAAGCGTTACGGATTTAATGGTTAATTAAATAGCGCACATTTTTTAAGACTAGGAAAAATTTTTAGTAATAAATAATTAAAAATATTTCTTGTTGAAATTTAATAAAATTACATGTTTATGTAGGGATATATCGAAAATTAGTAGTTCTAAAGAAAGGGAAAATGGATTTAGCTAGGAGACTGGTTATTGGTAAAATAGTTATTTTTTCATTTAAAAAGTAAATTGTATAGAAAATGTTAAGTTTTGTTTAGTACTATATATGTATTAGAGAGATTCGCATTTTGGATTTTAGGATAATGTTACTTCGTTAGATGTGCGATGAGGGAATACATGTACGGAAAATGAATCATAAATGAAATTACAATTGTAGAGATAATCTTCGAATTAGGCTTTTAACTTTCTTTAAGCAAATGTTTTCGTAGCGAAAGTGAAACGCCAGCTACAAGTGTTTTTCGTAGCGACGTGTAGGCCTATGTACAAAATCAATTCTGGACGCAATTTTGCCGAGACATAATTGATCATAACTTAGACAAAGGAGGAATTTGTTTATGGGGATAAAAATTGAGTTAAGGGGATTAGCTTTATCAAAAAAAATCAAAACAAAAAGTGCAACAATTGGAATTGTTGGACTTGGTTATGTGGGGCTCCCATTAGCCCTGGAAATCGTCAATAAAGGCTTTGCAGTAATTGGCCTCGACAAAGATAATGAAAAAATCACCAAATTAAAAAGCGGTAATAGTTATATTGCTGATATGTCTAATGCAGCCATAGAAAAAGCGGTTAATGAACAGAAATTTAAGCCGACAAATGATTTTTCTAAACTTACACAAGTAGATATTATTATTATTTGTGTACCAACACCTACAACTGCAGATGGAACACCTAATATCTCGTATATTGTTGATGCATCAAATGCAATCGTACAGAACGTATCCTCAAATACTTTAGTTATTCTTGAAAGTACAACTTACCCTGGAACAACAGAAGAAGTAGTTCAACCAATCTTAGAAAATGGTAACTTTGTTATTGGACAAGATCTATTTTTAGCTTATTCACCTGAACGTGTCGACCCTGGAAATTTTAATTTTTCAGTTTCGAACACGCCTAAAGTAGTTGGTGGAATAACACCATCTTGTTTAGAAATTTCTAAGCTTTTTTATGAATCAGTAATCAATACAAATGTATTTGCTGTAACAAGTCCAAAGGTTGCCGAAATGGAAAAGTTACTAGAAAACACATTTAGGCAAATTAATATTGCTCTTGTTAATGAATTAAGTCAGATTTGTCATAAGATGGATATTGATGTGTGGGAAGTTATTGAAGCAGCTTCGACAAAGCCTTATGGTTTTATGCCATTTACACCAGGCCCAGGAGTAGGTGGTCATTGTATCCCGGTTGATCCTAAATATTTATTATGGGCTGGCCAGCAACATGGTATTGCTGCAACTTTAATTGAGACCGCTGATAAAATAAATGATTCCATGCCAAGCTTTGTAGTTACAAGACTTGAAAGTTATTTAAATGCGCAAGGTAAAGAGATAAGTGATGCGGAAATTGTAGTGATTGGAGTTTCCTATAAGCCAAATATTAATGATTTTAGAGAATCACCAGCATTACGTGTCATTGACGAATTAATGGACAAGCAATGTGGGCTAAATGTTATTGATCCATTTATTGATACGTTTACAGTTGGTAATTACATGTTGAATACAGTTTCACTTACAAAAGAAATCATTCAAAAAGCAGATGCTGTAGTCATTTTAACGAATCATACAACTATTGATTATTCTTTAATTGATCAACACGCTGCTTTAATTTTTGATACACGTAATACCCATTATTTATTCGAGAATGAAAAATACTACAAATTATAGGAGGGATTCTGTGAACGCGAGTCGACTAAAAATATGTAGTCTATTATTCATTTTATTTTTAACAGGATGTCAATCGTCTGCTCAAACTAATCAGATTCAACCAGTTGATTCAACAATTGAGGTGAAGGAACATGATGGGACAATGAGTGAAATTTATAGTCATGCGAGTATTCTTAGTCCGAAGATAGCATTAACCTTTAATGGGCTTGCTGACAATGAAACAATGCAGAAGCTATTAAAGGTATTAGACCAATGTAACATGAAGGCAACATTTTTTGTAGAAGGAACGCGAGTGGCACAAGATCCTGAGTTAGTGAAGGACATTTTAGCAAAAGGTCATGAAGTAGAAAATGGTACGCTGACGTTTCCTGATATGACCGATTTAAATTATGAAGAAACCTATAAAGAGATTTATTTAGCAAATCAAGTTTTTGAAGAGCATCTAGGTTATACACCAAAATACGTCCGAAGTCGTTCTGGTGACTCAACTGACAATATGCGTTTAGCAACTAAAACGCTCAATATGCAGGGAGTCGTAGAATCTTCCATTAATCCGAAAGATCGAAATATGCAAAGTGCCGAAGAGATAACGGATTATATTCATCGTTTTATCAACAGTGGATCAGTCATTCATTTAAACACATACATTAATCCTGCAATTATTGATGTTGTACCACTATTGTCTCAATTGGGGAAAGAACAAGGATATGCATTCTCTACATTAACAGACGTATTAGATGAGCAATATATAGTAAAATCCTTAGAGGCAATAGAAGGTTATGACGCGATTAAAGTGAATCCGGATTATGAAAATGTAAAACCAAATATGTACTACCGTAAAAATACTTCTAAAAAGGAAGTTGCTTTAACCTTTGATGATTGGGCGAGTGAGGAGAGACTTAAAGAAATTTTAGATGTTCTTGATAAGTATAACGTTCACTCTACATTCTTTTTAATTGGCAAAGGTGTGGAAAAGGATCCACAACTAGCGCGATTAATTGTTGAGGGAGGCCATGAGATTGCAAGCCACTCCTACAGTCACCTTGATGTTACGACAATGACACCGGAGGAACTCCAAGAGGATGTCGTGAAGGCACATAGGGCGTTAACATACGCCTTACAGGAAGAACCTTTACTGTATTTCAGACCTAATAAAGGTGCTATTAATGAAGAATCAGCGAAAATTATTGCCGCAACAGGTATCAAATCCATTGCCATGTACGATATTGCATCATTCGATTGGAATTTAGAATATAGCGTTTCAGATATTTATAATCGTGTGATGAGTAGGATTGGTCCAGGAAAAGTAATTGTTATGCACATTTTAGATGGTACAAAAACAGTTGAGGCTTTACCAGTAATCATTGAAAAGCTGCAAAAAGATGGATATAGCTTTGCAAAAATGTCGACTTGGATTGAAGAAGATTCAAATAAGAAAGTGAATTGATAATCATGAATAAGAAAAAAGAGATTTTAACGATACCGCGCTCTGATCGACGAATTTTATCGAATATTCCTGACCCAGAAAATGTACGAAATCTCGTTAATCGACGAGGTGCTTCGTATCAAAAGGAAGAAATCGATCCTACAGATGTCAATGAAATATATCGATTACAGCTGTTAAGTTTACGCTATGAAACTAATTTTGAAGTACAAATTAAAAGAGTAAAGCAAAAGGTTAGTGACAAACATTATGCGGAGGATATTTCGGTTACAGGTATCCTTATATTTTCAAATAGTCCTACTAATTTTGTAATAGATGAAATTATTACAATGAAATTTACTATACCTGGTGGTGCGATGCCTGAGGGCTATGAATCTAAGGTAAAGGTAAAAGCGAAAGTTGTTCGTCATTTTACGAAAGAAGTAGATGGTGAAACTAGATGCTATTATGCATGTGAATTTCTACAGCCTTTAAATGACTATATGACTAAAAAACGTTGGGGACTATCAATCTTTGTGGCAAGTTTATTTCTATTGATTGTTTCTCTTATTGTGGTATTAATGAGGGCTGAAAGTGTTATTTATTTCAGATTCAATAAATTCCTATATCTATATAGTATTATTGCTGCAACATTTCTTTTAAGCCGATATTTATTCGGTATTTTCTATAGGAATGTCCCGATAAATCCTCAATTTGAACCTGGCGTTTCTATTATTATTCCAGTGTTTAACGAGGAAGAGTGGATTCATAGAACAATTTTAAGCTGTATTAATCAGTATTATCCTGTAGACAAATTAGAGGTAATTGTCGTAGATGACTATTCAACAGATAGAACTGAGGAAAAAGCAAAGGAAATGATTGAACTTATTCATAGTGAGGGTGAGCGTTTTAAAACAAAGAATCGTTTAAGTTTTCATAAGCTACCTCAAAATGGGGGGAAACGTGAGGCTCTAGTGGCCGGAGTGCATCTAGCCAAACACGATTTAGTCGTTTTCGTAGATTCAGATAGTTTTTTAGAACCTCATGCTATTCGAAATATAGTGCAGCCTTTCCAAGATCCTAAAATGGGCGGTGTAGCTGGAAGAACAGAGGTTGAAAATAAATTTACAAATGCTCTGACAAAATTGCAAACCGTTCGCTATTATATAGCCTTCCGGATAATGAAAGCTGCTGAGTCTTGGTTTGATACAGTAACTTGTTTATCTGGTCCATTAGCATGTTATCGAAAAGAGCTTATTTTAAAGAATGAATCAGCATGGTTAAACCAAAAATTTCTTGGACAACCCGCAACATTCGGTGATGACCGTAGTATGACAAACTATATTTTAAAAACACATCGAACGGGATATCAAGACAATGCCGTATGTTCTACAATTGTTCCATCAGATTCAAAAGTCTTTTTATCTCAACAAATGAGATGGAAACGATCATGGCTACGCGAATCGTTACGAGCATTTTTATTTATGTGGAAGAAGGAACCTTTTATGTTTCTTTTCTTCATCATCGGTTTAATCGTACCGATAGCAGCCCCTATTGTTGTTGTTTACAATCTACTTTACGTGCCAATTATGCATGGCGTTTTTCCAACTACGTTTTTAATGGGCTTGTTCCTGATGGCAATGCTAATGAGTTTGGCCCATCTTTTCTTTAGAAAAAGTAAGTTATGGACATTTGGCTTTATCTTTGTACTTTTCTATGAATTTATTTTGCTGTGGCAAATGCCTGTTGCATGGGTTACATTTTGGAAATCAACATGGGGTACGAGAGAAACACCTCAAGATGTCATCGCCAAAGAAAAGAAATTGGAAAAACAAAAATTGCGAAAATCCCGATTTTCGATTCTAAATAGAAAAATGGGTGAGAAGAAATGAGTGAAAAAAATGTTGTATTAAATCCAGCGAAAAAAAATCGTAGGAAAATAATACGATCCATTGTTCAAGCGATTATCGTTATATTTTTAGCGATTATTTTAATCCGTGTAGTGTTTTTAACAGAAAAAAGGGTAGAGGAAACGGTTCCTCTAGAAAATAAAGATGGTTTCATCGCATTATCATATTTTGGTGTGAGCAGAGGCGAGTCTCCTAAATACGTATCTAAAGAGAATTTAAAAAAACAACTAGCATTACTTGAAAGTCAAGGTTATCAAACAATTACTCAGCAAGATATTTTAGATTTTTATCAGAAAGACAAACCGTTGCCAGAAAAAGCTTTGTTTTTATCATTTGAAGATGGACGGACAGATTCTAGTATATTTGCTCAAAACATCATGGAGGATCTAAACTATAAAGCTACGATGTTTACGTACGCCAATAAAATGGATACACGGGACAACAAATTTTTAAAGCCGAAAGACTTATTGCTCATGGAGAAAAGTGGGTATTGGGAGTTGGGCTCTAATGGGTACCGTCTAACATATATAAATATTTTTAATAATAAAGGACAGTCGTTAGGTGTAATAGATGAAAATAATGTGCCAAATAAAACGACTATCGAATATTATAATCATTATTTAATGGACTTCATCCGCAATCAATATATGATACCAAGTGAAACGCGACAGGAAATGGAAAAACGTATCCAAAAAGATTACAAGCTAATGCAAGATATTTATGAGGAGGAATTAGGAGAAGTTCCTAAAGCTTATGCGATTATGCATGCCAACTCACTTTATAATAATATGGATTCGTTAGTTGAACGTGCGAATAATAAAGAAATTAAAGATAAATTTAAAATGCATTTCAATTTGGAGCTAGGGGCATATAATGATGCGGATGCTAATCTTTACAACTTAAGTAGATTGCAAGTTTCTCCTTATTGGTCTACTAATCACTTGATGATGAAAATACGCCAAGCTAGTAAGCAAAATGTAGAATTTGAAGTCGGAGATCCTAAACGAGCAAAAGAATGGTCTGTCATGAATGGTGCAGCAGAATATGAAAATAATGCGATTACTATAACATCTGCACCCGCTAGTGAAGGTCGGGTAATATTGAAGGAAACACTTCCAGAGCAATATCATATAAACTTTGCCTTTAAAGGGAATGTCGTTGGACAACAATCTATTTATTTAAACTATGATAAAAAAAATGATAGCTATATTCGGGTAGCATTAATCGATAATGAGATTGTTGTTTTTGAGAAATCACCAGAATCAAGCGTTGTAGAGAAGGGGCGTTTCCCGTTAAATGAAATAAAGTGGAATGAAGAAGAGTATGCATTTAATAAGGCTACTGTATACAATTATCAGGATACGCAAAAAGGCTCTAGAATTGATAAGGAAGAATATCCACGAAACCTAACAAAAACAAGAGAATTTAACATTGCTGTTAATAAGGATAAAATTAAGATAGACGTAGATACGGTATTATCCAAAACAATACAAGTAAATCCTGATATCCAAGGATCACAAATTGGATTTGGTGCGATGTTCAGCACAAAAGAAACTTCGCATGAACAGTATGCAGATGATATTTATGATACATTCATCGAAGATATTTTGATTACAGATAGTAACGATCGTACACTTTTTACTAACCAATATACGAACTTCGATAAAGTAAAGCACAAAACAATGACTTTGATTAATAGCGTTGTGGATTTCTTTATTGAAACCTTCTAAAGCGGGGGGAACTAAATTCAAGTGAAAAAAATTTTATTGTTTATCTGTCTAGCACTACTAATTATCACGGCCTGTAGTAATAGTAAAGAAGAACCTGTGAAGGCGAGAGAACCATTGAAGAACAAAGAAAAGCTTCAACTATCTATTTGGTTACCTGAATGGCAAATCAAATCTGCCATCGAGGATGTAGAAAATTCAGAACATGGCTTACAAGACATTCGCGTTTTTGGTGCTTATTTTAATGAGAATGACCAATTATTATTAACTGAAGATACGATAGAAATGTTGAAACAAACACAGCAACAATTTAATGAATCACATCAAGTGATACTTACGTTAATTAACGACACTGTTACAGATAACGCCCCTTCAGTTCAGAAGGATAGCACGTTATTAAATCGGTTGTTTCAAAATGCGCCATCAAGGCAGCGACATATTGATAATATTTTGCAAGTTGTTGACCAATACAATGTGAATGGTATCGAAATTGATTATGAAAAGGTTGCTAAAGAGGACCTTCCTGGGTATGTCCGTTTCCTAAACGAACTTTATAAACAGTTATCAAAAAAAGGTATTTCATTACATGTCGTACTAGAGCCTAGCTTCCCATTTGATGTTAAATTGCCAAATGGACCTAAATATACAGTGATGGCTTATAATGTGCACGGATATCATAGTGGTCCAGGTGCAAAGGCAAACTTTTCATTTTTAAATGACTTAATAAAAAAAATTAAGAAGTCCAATCAAAAACTAGCGATTGCTTTTGCAACTGGCGGATTTGAATGGGTAAATCAAGGAAAAACAGTTGCATTAACAGAGATAGAGGCAGAGGAATTACTGAACAAAACGAAAGCGGTTAAACAACGAGATAAAGCAAGTGGTGCTGTATATTTCACGTATGTAGATGAACAAAAAGTGAAGCATGAAGTTTGGTATGCCGATCAGGAAACACTTGAAAAATGGACAGCACACGTACGAAAGAAACGCTACAATGAGATTGTTTTATGGCGTGCCGGAGGTCTAAGTTCGAAAACGTTACAATGGATTAACGAACAATCAGTGGAGTGACGGATTCGATTGCTAGAGAGACAGATGGCACAGGTGAAGTAGTGGATAGAGAAGCCAGAGAGACGGAATGAATCATCAAAGCGACGGATAGAACCGCCAGAGCGACGGATAGGATCATCGAAGTGACGGAAAGAACGGCCAGAGCGACGGATAAAATCGTCAGCGACGGATAGGATCATCGAAGTGACGGAAAGAACCACCAGAACGACGGATAGGATTATCAAAGCGACGGAAAGAACCACCAGAACGACGGATAGGATTATCAAAGTGACGGAAAGTACTGCTAGAATGACGGATAAAATCGCTAGTGACGGTAAGAACCATCTAAATCCACAAAAAAATCGCCACATACGGCGATTTTTTTTATTGGAATTGAGAAAGTCGTGAAAAGAAATTGGTAACGAAGTCTAAAAATATTTTTTCTGATGGAGCAATTTCGCGGTTTACGGGTGAAATAATACCGACTGTTCTTGGAATTGTAGGTGATTTAATCGGTACCTTTACTGTGAAACGAGCGGCTGAATCATATAGGGAGCTTTCTGGTAATAAGCTAACCCCAATGCCCGCAGCGACAAGTCCTTTTAGTGCATCTAAGTCCTCACCCTCAGAGATGATGTTTGGTAAGAAGCCGGCAGCGCGACAGGCATCCATAGCTACTTTATGTAGTATATAGCCATCTGGGAATAATACAAATAAATCATTACGTAAATCAGCAAGTTGAATACTTTCTTTTTTGGCTAATGGATGTTTTGCTGGCAGTAATGCAGCGATATTTTCAGTAAATAATATGGTTGAACGAATTGTTTCGTCCTTCGGTGGAAGTGGGCCTAAAAAAGCTAAATTTAACTCGCGGTTTTTGACTGCATCGATTAAAAAACGATAAGAACCTTGACGGAGTTGGAATTGCAAATCTGGATATTCACGCTTAAAGGCAGAAATAACAGTTGGCAATACATAACTAGCTAAGCTTGTTGGAAAGCCGATTTTTATCGTACCTTTAGCAGGATCTAAATATTCTTCAACTTGCTTAGCGGCAAAATCAATGGCTTTTAAAGCAGTAATGGTGTGCTCGAGAAATGTTTTTCCAATCGGTGTTAATTTAACATTGCGTCCTACACGTTCAAAAAGTGGTGTGCCTAATTCATCTTCTAAATTAGCAATTTGTCGGCTTATTGCAGATTGAGCAACATGAAGATGTTCGGCAGCCTCTGATATGTGTTCGCGTTCAGCAACTTCAACAAAATATCGTAATTGACGTAACTCCACTAGATATTCACCTCTATTAATCGAAAAATACGATTGATTATTCTTCAATTATATACTATTTAAAATGAAAGTTACCGTAAATAAACAAATGTTAGCTAGCGAGCTTTAATAGAAGGAGATGCTCAGAAACTTCATTGGAGCTCAAGAAGAAAAGTAAAAATGAAAAAGAGAATTAAAAGAAGTTGCATTATCTTCAATTGTTAATTTTGGCTATCATCAAAGTTTAGGATGATATCTGAAAAATATGTTAAATGAATAGGCTGATTGGAGTGGAGGCCGGACGCCCCTAGGAAGCTCTGCTCTGCGCGAAAGCGAAGCGACAGCGGCAAAATGTTTTAACTGCGCGAAAGCGTAGCGCAGCAACAAATGTTTTAACTGTGTGACAGCAACAAAGCGCCCAGCTGGAACGGAAATCATCCCCCACGATATGATGGAAAATCTTTTTTTTGAACTAGAACTCTATAAATTTCTTTCCCTTATTTGATTCTATTCTAATAAAAAAGGTTATAGTATTGGT
Source organism: Lysinibacillus zambalensis (assembly GCF_040183165.1). Taxonomy (NCBI): domain Bacteria; kingdom Bacillati; phylum Bacillota; class Bacilli; order Caryophanales; family Bacillaceae; genus Lysinibacillus; species Lysinibacillus zambalensis. Next base: position 75,640 of record NZ_JBEGDG010000019.1, on the reverse strand, counting down.
ACTGTTCTTTATACATTTCTGTCACAAAACCGCTACAATTAGCGATTCCTGAGGGGTTTCCACTATGTAGCTAGATGAAATCCATTCTCAATTAGGTTTATTTTATTGAAAATACGGGGAGTTGATTCTCATTGTCAATAACGATTAGCAATATTTTGAAAATGCTTACAAACTCTTTGTTTTTAAGGATTGTTTCAAAGAAAAGTGAAAGTGATTGAAATGGTTTGCATAGAGAACGATTTTCAGTTAAGATTAGAATGATGATAATTAAGGGATGGTTCACCATTCACTGAACACACTATGGAGGTATTTTATGTCAACTTTAGTTATTAAAGATCTTCACGTTGAAATCGACGGGAAAGAGATTTTAAAAGGCGTAAATCTTACGATCAATACAAATGAAATTCATGCAATCATGGGACCAAACGGAACTGGTAAATCAACACTAGCTTCTGCAATTATGGGTCACCCTAAATATGAAGTAACTTCTGGTACAGTTGAGCTTGATGGCGAAAATGTACTTGAAATGGAAGTAGACGAGCGTGCTCAAGCAGGTTTATTCCTAGCTATGCAATATCCTTCTGAAATCGCTGGTGTAACAAATGCTGACTTCTTACGTTCAGCTATCAATGCACGTCGTGAAGAGGGCGATGAAATTTCTCTAATGAAATTTATCCGTGAATTAGATAAAAACATGGAATTCCTTGAAATGAATGAAGATATGGCACAACGTTATTTAAATGAAGGTTTCTCTGGCGGTGAGAAAAAACGTAACGAAATTCTTCAATTAATGATGATTAAACCAACTTTCGCAATTTTAGATGAAATTGACTCTGGTCTTGATATTGACGCGCTTAAAGTTGTTTCAAAAGGAATCAATGCAATGCGTGGAGAAGGCTTCGGCTGCTTAATGATCACTCACTATCAACGTCTACTTAACTACATTACACCAGACCATGTACACGTAATGATGCAAGGCCGTGTTGTTAAATCAGGTGGCGAAGAGTTAGCACAACGTTTAGAAGCGGAAGGCTATGACTGGATTAAAAAAGAATTAGGTATCGAAGAAGAAACAGAAGAACAAGAAGCATAAGAGGGAGGACGAACTAGCATGACAGTGGAACTTAACTTGCCTGTAACAGTACAGGACGTGCGCTCGTTCTCAGAAGCAAAGGGAGAACCGGCTTGGTTTACTGAGCTTCGCGCGGCAGCACTAGACAAAGCAACTGGTTTAGATATGCCAAAACCAGACAGAACAAATATTACAAAATGGGATTTCTTAAATTTCCCAACTCATACAGTTGACAGTGAAGGATTTGCTTCACTTGATGCTTTACCAGAAGAAGCGAAAGGTTTAATTGATCTTGAAGCACAAGAAAACCTTTATGTTCAACGCAATAATACACCAGCTTTCATTAAAACATCACAAGAATTAGCTGATAAAGGTGTTATTTTTACAGATATCTTAACGGCGGTTCGTGAACACGGTGACCTTGTTAAAAAGTACTTCATGACAGAAGCTGTTAAAGTTGATGAGCATAAATTAACTGCGCTTCATGCGGCACTTGTTAACGGTGGTGTATTCGTATACGTACCGAAAAATGTAATTATTGAACAGCCACTTCAAGTTATCTTCTTAAACGATAACGCAGAAGCTTCATTATATAACCACGTGTTAGTTGTAGCTGAAGCAAATTCAGCGGTAACATATGTTGAAACATATATTTCAACGGTTGAAGAAGCAAAAGGTCAAGCAAATATTATTGCTGAAGTAGTAGTTCAAGACAATGCACAAGTTACTTACGGTGCGGTTGATGTACTTGCGAAAGGATATACTACTTATGTAAATCGTCGTGGACGTCTAGCTCGTGATGCGAAAGTAGATTGGGCTCTTGGCTTAATGAATGACTCAGATACTATTTCTGAAAACATTACACATCTAATCGGTGACGGTTCTAATGCTGATACAAAAACAGTCGTTGTTGGTCGCGGTGAACAAAAACTTAACTTCACTACTGAAGTTCGTCACTGGGGTAAGAACTCAAATGGTCATATCTTAAAGCATGGTGTAATGAAAGATGCGGCACAATCAATCTTTAACGGTATTGGCTACATCGAACACGGTGCGACAAAAGCGGATGCACAACAAGAATCACGTGTGTTAATGCTTTCTGAAAAAGCTCGTGGCGATGCAAACCCGATTCTATTAATCGATGAAGACGATGTAACAGCAGGACACGCAGCATCTGTTGGCCGAGTTGATCCACTACAACTTTACTACTTAATGAGTCGTGGTATCTCGAAAGCAGAAGCAGAGCGCCTTGTTATCCATGGATTCCTTGCGCCAGTTGTTACGCAATTACCAATCGAAGGCGTTCAAAAGCAACTGACGGAGGTTATTGAAAGGAAAGTTCGCTAATGATGAATAAAGACATTAAAAGCTATTTCCCAATTTTAAATCAGGAAGTAAACGGTCATAAACTTGTTTACCTTGATAGCGCAGCCACTTCTCAAAAACCTATTCAAGTAATTGAAGCGATGAAGCATTATTATGAATTCGATAATTCCAATGTTCACCGTGGTGTGCATACATTAGGTAATCGTGCTACTGACAAGTATGAAGGGGCACGTGAAAAGGTTCGTAATTTTATTAATGCTACTTCAACACAAGAAATTATTTTTACTCGCGGTACTACAACTGCTTTAAATACAGTAGCAGCAAGTTATGGTCGTGCTAATGTGGCTGATGGTGATGAAATTGTCATTACCCACATGGAGCACCATTCCAATATTATTCCTTGGCAACAGCTTGCAAAGGAAAAAAATGCAACACTGAAATATATTGAGCTTGAAGCAGATGGCACACTTAATCTAGAAAAGGTTCGTGCGACAATTACACCTAAAACAAAGATTGTGTCGGTGTCGATGGCGTCAAACGTACTAGGAACGATTAACCCAATTAAAGAAATCGCTCAAATTGCGCATGCTAATGGTGCGGTAATGGTAGCGGATGCTGCACAAGCAGCACCACATATGAAAATCGATGTACAGGATTTGGATGTAGATTTCTTAGGGTTCTCAGGTCATAAAATGTGCGGACCAACTGGAATAGGTGTACTATATGGTAAAAAAGAACACCTTGAAAAGATGGAGCCAATTGAATTTGGTGGCGAAATGATTGACTTTGTTGGACTTCATGAGTCGACGTGGAAAGAATTACCGTGGAAATTTGAAGGCGGAACTCCTATTATTGCAGGTGCAATAGGTTTAGGAGCTGCTATTGATTTCTTAACTGAAATTGGGCTAGATAAAATTGCGGAGCACGAGCATAAGCTTGCAGGCTACGCGATGGATCAGCTTGAAACAATTGACGGACTTAAAATTTTTGGCCCACGTGACCCGATGAAGCGATGTGGCCTTGTAACGTTTAACCTAGACGATGTACATCCACATGATGTGGCAACGGTTCTTGATATGAGCGGTATTGCTGTTCGTGCAGGACATCATTGCGCGCAGCCATTAATGAAATGTCTTCAACAAGTAGCGACAGCGCGTGCAAGCTTCTATCTGTACAACACAGAAGAAGATATTGACCGCCTAGTGGCAGGGTTACGTTCTGCGAAGGAGTATTTTGGCGATGTCTTTTAATAATTTAGATCAACTATATCGTTCAGTCATTATGGATCACTATAAAAATCCTCGTAATAAAGGATCTATAGAAAACGATGCTGTAACGATTGATATGAACAACCCGACTTGTGGAGACCGTATTCACTTAACGCTAAAAGTGACTGACGGTATTGTCGAGGATGCGAAGTTTGATGGCGAAGGCTGTTCAATTTCGATGTCTTCTGCATCCATGATGACGCAGCTCATCAAAGGTAAAAAAATTGATGAAGCATTAGAGCTTGCTGATATTTTTTCTAAAATGATGATGGGTGAAGACTATAGCGATAAATATGACCTTGAGGATGTTGAGGCACTACAAGGTGTTTCTCAATTCCCTGCACGTATTAAATGTGCAACATTAGCTTGGAAAGCGATGGAAAAAGGTGTTAAGGAATAAATAAATCCTAATTTCAAGTGAAAGCATTATTTGTGCTTTCACTTGAAGTAAGGTTATTGAGCATTAAACAAAATAACAATTATTTATGAACGGAGGAGAAAAGATGGCTAAAAAAATGCCTGATATTGGCGATTACAAATACGGATTCCATGACAAGGACGTATCAATTTTCCGTTCAAAACGTGGTTTAACTGAAGAAATCGTCCGTGAAATTTCTAATATGAAACAAGAGCCAGAGTGGATGCTTGAGTACCGCTTAAAAGCACTTGAAACTTTCTATACAAAACCAATGCCGCAATGGGGTGGCGACCTAGGAGATTTAGATTTTGATGAAATTACGTATTACGTAAAACCATCAGAAGCTACACAAAAATCTTGGGATGAAGTACCTGATGAAATTAAAGCTACTTTTGATAAATTAGGTATTCCAGAAGCAGAGCAAAAATACCTTGCAGGTGTATCTGCTCAGTACGAATCTGAGGTTGTTTATCACAACATGAAACAAGACCTTGAAGATCTTGGTATTGTGTTCAAAGATACTGACTCAGCTTTACGTGAAAACGAAGATATTTTCAAACAATACTGGGGCAAAGTAATTCCTTACACTGACAACAAATTTGCTGCACTAAATTCAGCAGTTTGGTCAGGTGGATCATTCATCTATGTACCACCAGGTGTAAAAGTGGAAACGCCATTACAAGCTTACTTCCGTATTAACTCTGAAAACATGGGTCAATTCGAACGTACGTTAATTATTGTAGATGAAGGCGCACACGTACACTATGTTGAAGGTTGTACAGCTCCTGTTTACACAACAAACTCTTTACACTCAGCAGTAGTAGAAATTGTTGTACGTAAAGATGCATACTGCCGTTATACAACTATTCAAAACTGGGCAAACAACGTTTACAACCTAGTAACAAAACGTACAGTTGTTGAAGAAAACGGTACAATGGAATGGATCGACGGTAACATCGGTTCTAAGTTAACAATGAAGTACCCAGCTTGTATCCTTAAAGGTGAAGGCGCTCGTGGTATGACATTATCAATCGCATTAGCAGGTAAAGGTCAACACCAACACGCAGGTGCGAAAATGATTCATATGGCACCAAACACATCTTCAACAATCGTTTCTAAATCGATTGCCAAACAAGGTGGTAAGGTAACATATATGGGTCAAGTTCGTTTCGGCCCTAAAGCAAGTGGTGCACGTGCTAATATCGAATGTGATACGTTAATCATGGACAACCAATCTACTTCAGATACAATTCCATACAACGAAATCTTAAATGATAATGTTTCTTTAGAGCATGAAGCGAAAGTTTCAAAAGTATCAGAGGAACAATTATTCTACTTAATGTCTCGTGGTATTTCTGAAGAAGAAGCGACAGAAATGATCGTAATGGGCTTCATCGAGCCATTCACAAAAGAATTACCAATGGAATACGCAGTAGAAATGAACCGTCTAATCAAGTTCGAGATGGAAGGTTCAATCGGATAAAACTTTTAAAACCCGCCACAACATGTTTGTGGCGGGTTTTTCCATCTTTGAAAAAATTAGAAGAGCTATAGCGACGGATAGAGCTTTGCTTGGATATGTCGTTCTGATGGATCAAGATGACAATATAGAGTTTGAGCCTTTTATTCAACAGCTCAGCGTATTTGTGAATCTAATCCCATTTATCAAATTAGCAATCGAGGGCGAGTTTTTATATTTTTTATAAAATAGTTGACTTATTTTTAAGTTGTAACTATAATGGTTACAGCTGGAGGTGATGAAGATTAAAATTAGCAGTCGTTTTACAATCGCTGTGCATATTTTATCAATCATCAAACAAAATCCATCGACCATTTGCACATCGGAATTTATGGCGGAAAGCGTAAATACAAATCCGGTAGTAATTAGGAAAATAGTGTCCTATCTTAAAAAGGCAGGTATAGTGCAAGTGCGCCGTGGAACAGGAGGAGCTTCTTTGATCAAAGATTTGGATGCTCTTACTTTGCTAGAGGTTTTTCGTTCAGTAGAAGTTGTAGAAGAAGATCGGTTATTTCATTTACATGAAAATCCAAATCCTGATTGTCCTATAGGTGCCAATATACAGGCTGTATTAGAGCTAATTTTAGTGCAAGCACAAGAAGCTATGGAGCAAGTATTAGCCAATATTACTATGGAGCATGTAATTACATCTTTAATCCGTGAGGTGCAACAATCACAATAAATGCATTCCTGAATGCATTATTTATTTGACTTAGTTGTAACTAAAATGGTTACAACTAAAAGAGAAAGGGAGGTTTAAGTGGTGACTCTTAAAATAAAAGCATATTCGGATTTTATTTGTCCTTTCTGTTTTTTAGGGAAAGGGCCATTAGATGAAATTGCAAAAGAAAAGAATATTGAAATAGAGTGGATGCCATTTGAGTTAAGACCTGAACCATATCCGAAAATTGACCCTTGGAAAGAGCCGGCTAAATTAGGATCATGGGATTCCTATATTCTCCCTACAGCCAAAAAGCTAGGGATTGATATGCGATTACCGCGTGTATCGCCACATCCTTATACAAATTTAGCTTTTGAAGGATATCAATTTGCTAAGGTGCTTGGAAAGGGAAATGAATTTCATCATAGAATTTTCACAGCGTTTTTCCAAGAAGAACAAAATATTGAGGATGTAGAAGTGTTAACTCGATTAGCGAATGAGGTAGGTTTACCTGCAGAAGAATTCAAAGAAGCTTTACGTTCAGGTAAATATCGGGAAGCTCATCAAGAAGCTTTAAAGCATGCTTATGAAGAGGCGAATATTACTGCCGTTCCTACATTAATTATTGGTGATGAAATGATCCAAGGATTAGCTAGTAAAGAAAGACTAGCACAAGTGATCGATCAGCAATTAAAAAAGTAGGTTATGTAAATGATTTAAACAGTAGTATATAAATTAAAGCTACTTGTAAAAATCTGTGTAGATAAATGAATCTTATTAAAATTTGGAGGAATTACAAATGTCAGTAACAACAACTAATTTAAAAGAAGCAATTATTAATCGTCGTTCAATCCGTAAGGTGAAAAAGAACGAAGCAATTACAAAAGAAAAAATTGAAGAGCTATTAAAAATTAGTGTACATGCACCGTCTTCATTTAATATGCAAAGTGGACGTGTAGTAGTTTTAATGGATAATGAACACGAAAAGTTTTGGAACATTGTCAAAGAAACATTACGTGCACGTGTGCCAGCAGAAAATTTTGCAGCGACTGAAGAACGCTTACAAGGCTTTAAAGATGGCGTAGGGACAATTTTGTTCTTTGAAGACCAAGCAACAATCAAACAAATGCAAGAAAACGCGCCTTCTTATAAAGAGCAATTCCCATTCTGGTCACATCAAGGAAATGCAATGTTACAATACGCAACATGGATGTCTTTAACTACTGAAGGGATCGGCGCATCTATTCAGCACTATAATCCAATTATTGACGAGGAAGTTAAAGAAACTTGGAATATTCCTGCAGAATGGAGTCTTGTAGCTCAAATGCCATTTGGTGAACCAAATGAACAACCAGGAGAAAAAACTTCTTTACCTTTTGAAGATGTAGTGAAGTTTTATTAATTAAAAATCTAACTACAATTAAACCCCATTAAGTGGACACGGTTCACTTAATGGGGTTTCTAACATATTAGTTAAATGAAAACTCGTATCCTACATAGTTAAAAGCATTGGAAAACCCTGTATTTTCTGCTGCAGCGATGGATGGGTTATTTGAGTCCATACAATCCCAATATGGAATCGAACTTTGCGTTAAGTAATCTTTTACAAAATAGTGAGCTAACTTTTGGGCTAATTTATTTCCTTGGTGAGCTTCTAATGTTTCAATGTCAATACAGTGGATACTCTCAACGACAAAGCCTGAAAAACAAAGACTAATAATGTAACGATCGTAAACGATACAGTATCCGATCCCTTTATTCAAGAAACACTCAATTGAAGACCAAAATGATAATAGAGTGTAAAAATGCAGGGTTTTTAATTGTGTTATCTTCAAACAGAGCGTTGTCAATTTTTAAAACAGTGTAGCCTTCTTTAATATCTGGCTTATTATTCGCTTTATAGTTTTCTTTATGAAGCTTATATACTCTTTGCTTCCAACTACCAAGTTCCCGATGTTTAAATATTTTTTCAATCGTTTGATCCCACTTTTGATGATTACCAATGCCTTCGAAGTAATACAATCCCACTTTTTTCGCTTCTGGTACAATTACTTGATCAATAAAGTCGTTAATTTGATTATTAAATTGTTCATTATCTTCATTTCCTATAAAAAGAAATCCATCATTGTTCCCTAACCAAATAAGTGCTGATTGAGGTTTGTCGATTTGATCAACAAATATTCGTCCAGGATTCACTCCCTCTACGACAGATTTTACTTCTAATTGACCGTGCTCATTTAACAAAGCTTTACACCTGTAAAATTCATTTTTCGGTAGTTCAGTAATCATTTTAGTCAAATCCCCTTCGCGTTAAATTTCACATATTTTGTTTCATCACCAAAGTTTGGGGTGACATTTATAAAAAAGTATATGATGCATATAAGTTGATTGGAGTGGAGGCTGGGCGACTCCTCGGGGAACAGCGATAGAGGAACGAAGGCGTTATAACATCCTGTGATAACGCCTTCGTGACCAACATCATGCCGCTGTCGCTACGTTAGCACTACGCTTTCGCGCAAAAAACATCTGTTGGCCCAAGAGGCTCATCGAACGCACCCAGGATGCTCTGCTCTGCACGAAAGCAAAGCGTCAGCAACAACGAATGTTTCATCTGTGCGAAAGTGAAGCGGCAGCTACAAAGCCCCCAGCAGGAACGGAAATCAACCCTACGTTTTGCTGATAATCCTATATTTTATCGTATGTGTAAATTATGGTAATGTACATATTTACCTTATTTAAGAACTATGATTTTTTTACGATACGTTTAATTAGAAGGTGTATGCTATGATAAATATACATGAAGGAGGGAGTCACATGATTATAGTTGGATTAACTGGTTGGGGTGATCATCCTTCACTTTATAGTGGAGTGACTGCCTCAAAGGACAAATTATTCGATTATACAGGTCATTTTTTAACGGTAGAGGTAGATACCTCTTTTTATGCCATACCTTCTAAAGAGAATGTTCGGAAATGGTGTGAGGATACACCCGGAAATTTCCGTTTTGTTGTGAAGGCTTATCAAGGAATGACTGGTCATTTACGTGGCGACATACCGTTTGAATCGAAGAATGACATGTTTAATGCCTTTATCGATTGTGTTAATGAATTTAAACGTCATGGGAAGCTAGCGATGGTATTGGCACAATTCCCACCGTGGTTTGATTGTCAGACTAAAAATGTACAATATTTATTGTATATTAGGCAGCAGCTTAAAGGCTTTGACGTAGCTATTGAGTTTCGCAATCGAACATGGTATGCGGACAATGTAGTGCAGCAAACAATGGATTTTTTACGAGAGCATCAATTCATTCATACAATTTGTGATGAACCGCAGGCTGGCGTAGGCTCAGTACCTTTTTATCCTACGGTTACTGCAACAAAGGCACTTGTACGTATTCATGGACGTAACATTCATGGATGGCGCAATACTGGGAATGCCGAAAACTGGCGGAAAGTTCGCTTTTTATATGATTATAATAGGGAAGAGTTACAGCAGATGGGACAGCATATAAAACATCTCCAATCAGAAGTGCAGGACCTATATGTATTATTTAATAATAACTCAGGGCTTCATGCCGCTAAAAATGCAAAAGAGTTACAAGGAATTTTAGCGATTAGTGATGTAGGGTTAGCGCCTAAACAATTAAACATGTTTGAAGGGGAACTATAATGGAATTTTTTCTTTTAATTATTATTGCATTATTATCTGGGGTAATTGGCTCATTGGTTGGGCTTGGCGGAGGAGTTGTCTTAGTTCCAGCAACATTATTCGTTGGGTTAAATCTAGGGATGATTCCAGATATCACTCCTCAAAAAGTGGTTGGATTATCTGTTGTCATGATGATTTTCACTGGACTTGCTTCTACACTAAGTTATATGAAATCTAAAACAGTAGATTACAAAAGTGGTTGGATTTTTTTTATAGGGAGTATTCCGGGCACAATGTTGGGCGCATGGGTAAATAAGGGGCTAGATTTACCATCATTTAATTTATATTTTGGTATTTTACTTATTATTTTAGCGACGATATTACTTGTACGTGATAAATTGAAACCAGTAGAATGGTTTGTAAAAAACGGTATGCAACGAGAGTTCGAAGATCAAGAAGGAAATACCTATGTATATGGGTATCCAATTTGGTTTGCCATTGCATTAACGTTTTGTATTGGCTTTGCCTCAGGGTTATTTGGTATCGGTGGAGGCTCGATGATTGTGCCTGCAATGATAATTTTATTTTTATTCCCACCACATGTAGCTGTGGCAACATCGATGTTCCTAGTATTTTTATCGTCGCTTGTTAATTCAGCGAGTCATATTTATTTAGGAAATGTGCCTTGGCTTTATACGATTCCTGTTATTCCAGGAGCTTATATTGGAGCAAAGCTAGGGGCAGCATTAAATAAAAGAATTAAATCAGATACGCTTGTAGTAGCACTTCGAGTTATTTTATTATTATTAGGAATTCGTTCTATTATCGAAGGATTATTGTAATGTTGATATTTATAAATCGAATTTACATTGACGTTAAGGTCCGAAGAGTATAGGTGACTTTGATAGCAAGTCTTCTACAGACATAGAAGCTATTTTAAAGAAGAGGTGGCTTAATTGCTAGAAAAAATTCATATTTTTCATACGAATGATTTGCATAGTCATTTTAAATATTGGCCACGAATGCAAAGTCATGTGAAAGAAATGCGTACTAGACTTACAAACATGGGAGAGACAAGCTATTTATTTGATATCGGCGATCATTTAGATCGTTCAAATATTTATACAGAAGCAACAGTTGGTAAGGGCAATGTGAAGTTATTAAATGAAGCGGGCTACGATGTTGTGACAATCGGTAATAATGAAGGTATAACATTGTCCCATGAGGAGCTGTATCATTTATATGATGGAGCAGCTTTTGACGTAGTAGTTGCTAATGTAAATGCTTCACATGGAACAAATCCAGCGTGGATGAAGCCGTATGTTATATTAACAACTGCTTATGGCACAAAGATTGCAGTTATTGCAGCAACGGCTATGTTTGAAATTTATTATAAGGAATTAAACTGGGAGATTGAAGAGGCACGAAACTCACTTATTCACTTGTCCTATCAGCTTCGTAAAGAAGTAGATATTATAGTCTGTTTGTCGCATTTAGGGATAACAGAGGATGAACTTTTAGCTGAGGAATGCCCAGAAATAGATGTTATATTCGGCTCACATACACATCATGTTCTCCCGAATGGAAAGCTGGTTAATGGCGTTTTATTAACTGGTGGGGGGAAATTTGGTCAATATACAGGCCAACTTGTGTTAGAATATGACAAAAGTATGAGGAAAATTGTTGAAAAAAAGGATTTCTTAATTCATAATAAAGATTTGCCTACGGTTAAAAATGAACATGAAATCGTTCAGTTTTTAGAAGATGAGGGCAAACGATTACTCGATAAGCCAGTATTCACTACAGAAAAATCGTACAACAAAGAATGGTTCCATTATTCGCAATTATCCGATTTGTTCGCGCGGGCTATTTTAGAGAAAAGTGGAGCGGATTGTGCGTTATTTAACGCGGGTATTTTTTTAGATGGTTTACCTAAGGGAACAGTGACGGCACTTGATTTGCATAGAATATTCCCACATCCTATAAATTTATGTACGATTGAATTATCGGTTGCTGAAATGAAAGAAATTTTCCAGCAATCTAAAAATGAAGAATGGCCTTATATTGAGCTAAAAGGATTAGGATTTAGAGGCGTAATCTTTGGGAAGATGTTAACGTATGGCTTTTCAATGAATGAAGATCGCCAATTACTGATCAATGGGAAGCTTGCAGATAACGATCGAATTTATAAATTAGTTACGCTTGATTTATTTACGTTTGGTTATTTTTATCCAAGCTTTAAATATGCTAAGAAAAAATATATTCTACCAGAATTTTTAAGAAATATTATGATAGATTATGGGCAAAGATTCTTTAAGCACTAATAGATAAAACGCTTTTAGAATGGATTGGGGAAAAGGTCATGCGGTTAATTTCAATCGATGTATTAAAAGAAGGAATGGTCTTAGCAAGAACCATTTGGAACGAGGCGGGACACCCTCTTTTAAAAAAAGATGTAGTTATTAATGAACGTATCATACAAAGACTTCAACAATTAAATACGCATTATTTGTATATTGACGATAAAATTTCTGAGGGTATTGAAGTAGAGGAAACAGTCCCAATTGTTGTTCGAAATAAAACGATTTCAACCATTAAAAATTCTTTCCAATCAATCGATGGTTTAAGTCCAGTAAATGCCTCTTATGTGCTTGACCAACAATCAAAGGCAATTCTCTCAATTGTAGATGAGTTACTATCGGTAGTTAGTGGCAATGATGAAATTTTAACAATACTAACAGATGCGTATTTATTTGATGAATATTTATATCAACACTCCTTTCAAGTCACTCTTTATTCGATAGCGATTGCTAAAGAGCTTGGTTACTCAGCCGAAGATTTACGTATAATTGGAATTGGCGCTTTGTTACATGACATAGGGAAGCTGATGGTACCAAAAGAGATTTTGACAAAACCTGGGCGCCTAACGTTTGACGAGTTTGAAACGATGAAGCAGCATACTCGATATGGGTTTGATTTGTTACGTAATTTACATTCCATATCATTGATTGTTGCACATTGTGCCTTCCAACATCACGAACGGATTGATGGGAGTGGCTATCCACGGGGTTTAGTTGATTTTGAAATCCATCCGTTTGCAAAAATTATTGGTGTAGCTGACGTCTTTGATGCAGTGACGACAAGCCGTGTATATCGTGAAAAAATGCTACCTTCTCAAGGCCTAGCAATTGTAGAAGCAGGCTCTGGAACTATATATGATGTACGTGTTGTCAATGCATTGAAAAAGTCTGTGGTCCATTATCCTAAAGGTGTTATTTTAAAATTATCTGACGGCCGTCGAGGTATCGTATCAAGACAAAATACATTGGATCCAGCAATGCCCTGGATTCGTATTTTTGAAGAGCAAAATCAAATATTAGCAGCTACATATGAAATTAATTTAGTGGACTACCCTAACCTAATCATTGAAAGTGTTGAAGCGGATTACGTTGTCCCATCGAAAATCGAATAAAAATCTCCTCCTGTTCATACGTTATGGAACAGGAGGAGATTTTTTTGTTTTTCCCTCGAAAAAGGATGAAATTACGATCATATAATCAGCATAGTAACTATAGAAAAAGGGGAAAAAAACGCTTGAATCGTATACCCCTTTTAATTGTAAGCGTTATTGTTGGTATTTTTTTATTTATTTATTTTTTGAATGAACGGCTTATGCCAACTTACTTAGAATATGCCGAAATACAAACGAATAAGATTGCATCCTATGTTGTAAGTAATGCCACATCAAATGTTTTAGATATTAATGATGTTCTTGTAGAAGTATCCCCTGGCAACAACTCTGATTTGAAAATTAATACTGAAGTAATTAATCGAGTTCGTGCCGAAACGGTAAAGCAAGTAAAAATGAATTTAGAGCAGGCTGAGGAAGGAGACTTGGCCAACTTACCAAATCTTGATAATGTTGAATACGATTTTAACAAGATAAAAGAAGGCAATGGAGTCGTTTTTTATGTACCTATTAGCCAGGCTGCTAATATCCCTTTACTCGGGAATTTAGGGCCTAAAATTCCGGTACGCTTTCACGTAGTTGGAAATGTGCATAGTGAAGTTACTTCTTCAATAACGGAGTATGGTATTAATAGTGCATTTGTTCAGGTAGGAATTCATTTAGAGGTAAATGTACAAATTATTGTCCCTTTTGCTAGTAAAACAGCTACAGTATCTCAGGATATTCCGGTGGCAATGGGTTTAACGAAGGGGCAAGTGCCAAATGTTTATTCAAGTGGTGATTCAGCAACACAGCCGTCCCTTGAAATACCAGTGCCTTTTAATGAATAGAAATGTTGCTGTGATAGTTGTTGGAGTTCATATATTATGTTACATTGACAACAGTGAAGATAGTTAATAGAAAAAATGCACATTTCTGATAGGGGCGATATCCGTATGACATCTTGTAAACCTACAAGTAAAGACAAAGAAGAATACTTAAGAAAGCCAGATTGGCTAAAAATTAAACTAAACACAAATGATGAATATAAAGGGCTAAAGAAGCTCATGCGAGAAAAAAATCTGCATACTGTATGTGAGGAAGCACGCTGTCCTAATATTCATGAATGCTGGGGTGAGCGCCGTACAGCAACAATGATGATTCTTGGATCTGTTTGTACACGTGCTTGTCGTTTCTGTGCTGTTAAAACAGGCTTACCAAATGAATTAGACTTAGCTGAGCCAGAACGCGTAGCAGATTCTGTTGCTATTATGAACTTAAAGCACGTTGTTATTACAATGGTTGCGCGTGATGATTTAAAGGATGGCGGTGCACAAGTATTAGCTGAAACCGTGCGTGCGATCCGTCGTAAAAGTCCGGCTACATCGGTTGAAGTGTTACCGTCTGATTTAGGGGGCGTGAAAGAGAACCTTCAATTATTAATGGATGCGAAGCCAGATATTTTAAATCATAATATTGAAACTGTGCGTCGCTTAACGCCAAGAGTACGTGCTCGTGCAAAATATGAGCGCTCATTAGAGTTTCTACGTTTGGCAAAAGAAATGCAGCCAGACATCCCTACGAAATCATCTTTAATGATAGGTTTAGGTGAAACAGAAGAAGAAATTCTAGAAGTTATGGATGATTTACGAGCAATTAACGTAGATATTATGACAATTGGTCAATACTTACAGCCGACGAAGAAGCATTTAGCTGTTAAAAAGTATTATTCACCAATAGAGTTTGGTAAACTTCGTAAAATCGCAATGGAAAAAGGATTTAAGCATTGTGAAGCAGGCCCACTTGTACGTAGTAGCTATCATGCTGATGAACAAGTAAACGAAGCAACAAAAGAACGTCAATTACAAACAGAACTGTAAAAACAAATGTTGAAATGGAAGGTGGTGTCACTTTGATTACTATTGAAGGATATGAATACGAGCTTATAAATGATTACCGAGAAGCTTTCGAAGAGGAAGTGTTCAAGGAACGCTACTCGGATATTTTAGCTAGATATGATTATATTGTGGGCGACTGGGGCTATAATCAATTGCGCTTAAAAGGCTTTTTTGACGATAAAAATCAGAAAGCCACTTTCGATACAAAGATTAGTACACTACAAGATTACCTATACGAGTATTGTAATTTTGGCTGTGCCTATTTCGTCTTGCGCAAAACCGGTAAATCCACTCAGCAGCCAGTAGCTGTAGTAAGTGAAGATAGTCAAGTGACAAAGCTTGCTGAGAATGAACAAATAGCAGAATAAACATTTAAAACCTGATGCAATTTGCATCAGGTTTTTACTTTGCAGTGATAGGTTTTTTATAAATTGGCAATAATAAAAATGTAGTTTATCAATATAGCGTGAGGTTGATTTCCGTTCCGACTGGGTGCTTTGTTGCTGACGCTACGCTTTCGCACAGAGCTTCCTGGGGGCGTCGGGGCAACAGGATGTTGGTCACGAAGGCGTTATCACAGGACGTGATGCTTTTAGCCTTCGTTCCTCTACCCGCTTCGCTGCAGGGTCTCGGGCCAACAGATGTCTTTTGCGCGAAAGCGTGAGTGCAACGTAGCGGCAACAGCAGGTTTTGGTTTTGTTTGTGCGAAAGCGCAGCGACAGCAACAGCAGGTTTTGGTTTTGTTTGTGCGAAAGCGCAGCGATAGCAACAACAGGTTTTGGTTTTGTTTGTGCGAAAGCGCAGCGACAGCAACAACAGGTTTTGGTTTTGTTTGTGCGAAAGCGCAGCGACAGCAACAGCAGGATGTTGGTCACGAAGGCGTTACACAGGATGTGATGCTTATAGTCTTCGTTCCTCTATATCGCTAATCCCAAAGGAGTCGCCCAGTCTCCGCTCCATATTATGGCATAGTTAAAAAGTAATATTCCTAATTTTTGGTGATGAATCAAAAGGGACGGAACGGATTTTAAAAATTATTCCTAGTTTTATATTAAAGGTGTGTGTTGTTTAGATGAAAAAAGCTGTATTTTTGGACCGTGATGGGGTCATTAATGAAGTATTAACGGATCGCGTTAAATTTGTAAATAAACCTAATGAACTCTATTTCCTACCGCATGTTCCGGAAGCAATAAAAAAATTGAATAAATACTTTGACTATATTTTTGTAGTAACTAATCAAGGTGGCGTTGGATTGGGGTTTATGAAAGAAACGCAGCTACAAAAAATACATGAGCATATGGTAAAAGAATTGAAGAAGGAAGGGGCCACTATTCACGAAGTCGTCTATTGTCCCCATAAACCAAAGTCGGGCTGTGCCTGTCGCAAGCCCAAGAGTAAATTAATCGTTGATCTTGGTGAAAAATACAATATAGACTTGGAAAAATCCTACATGGTTGGAGATACGGATACAGATATTATAGCAGGTAAACGAGCAGGAACTAAGGGAATATTTTTAGGTGCAAAAGATCCGCTGGCAGATGCGATTTTTCCAGATTTAATTAGTGCTGCTGAATGGATTATTAAGGATTCAACAGCATAAAGCTAGTGTTGTTGAGATAGAAAGAAAAAACGTATAAATCATTTGAAAGAGGATAATTTATTTATTGGAGGTGATTAATTTGACTAAAGAAAATAAAAAATCGTTAGATCGAGAAGAATATGGATTTGGCTTTGATATTAGTGTTGATGATTTAGGCGTAATTGGGCAAAATCAACAAGCCAAAAAACAAAACGACAATGAAAACAAAGACAAGCCTCGCAATAAGGATAATCCTGCTAAATTAAATAATGAAAAGTAGGCGCACAATACAATGCTCCTCGATTTAGATTTAAGATACTTACAAAAAAATTCCGCCAACCTTCTGTTGCAGCAGGTGCACAAAGTAGAAACCTATGTCCGCAGAAAAGCGGAATTTTTTTGTATTAAATTCTTAATTGCTATCATTGCAGGCACAAAAAAAACACCCGATTTGGAGGGTGTTAATTTAATAATTCACGCAAATATTCTCGTAGCTCGACGGTCTCTTCCTCTGTACGATTATAAACGTGTTCAAGATAGCCAGGCTCTTCTACATCATCTGGACCGATTATTGCAAAGCGCCCAAATTGGATGTCCATGACAAGCACTTTCCCAAAGAAACGACCCGATTGCAAAATGGCTAAATCATAACGTAACTTTTCCCCAGCAAAACTAACAAAGCGTGTTTTTGTATCTTCTACATCATCATATAAAAAAAAACGTTCCATCTTTTAATCTCCTTCCAGTCCTATAGATATGGTACTATAGAAGAGAAATGACTATCAACTTTTAAAGATTTTGAATGGGGGCTTTCCTTGTGTATTTTGTAGATCGTAATAAAATCACAAAAAATTTACAGTACTTAGATGGGCTATTAGCTATTTTAGAATCAGAAAATAGCTGGCTTGAAAACGATATTAAGGAATTAGCAATCGAGCGAATTGGTCACAATGTGATGGAGTCAATGATGGATGTTGGAAATTTAATGATTGATGGCTTCATTATGCGTGATCCAGGAAGCTATGAGGATATTATTGATATTTTAATCGATGAAAAGGTCGTATCTACTGAAATGGAAGAACCATTAAAAGCAGTAGTTGGCTTACGTAAAATGCTTGTTCGTGAATTTACAGATGTAGATGTTCAGGAAGTTGTGAATGTATTAACAGCTACTTTACCAGCATTAAAACAATTCTCACCAGCTGTGAATAGTTATTTAACAAATGAACTTGGCCCTGTTTCAGCATTTTTACCAGAGGATCATCAATGAAAACCTACAAGGCCTATTGCTTTGATTTAGATGGGACAGTGTACCGTGGAAAGGACGGAATTCCTTCTGCGATAACTTTTATACATCAGTTACAACAAGCTGGAATTGAGCCATTTTACGTAACAAACAATTCTTCTAAGACAAGGGAGCAGCTGCAGGAAGCTTTAAACGCTATAGGTGTGAATGCACCGTTAGATCATATTTACTCTAGTGCATTAGTTACAGCGAAATATGTAGCCTTGAATTTCCCTGGCAAAAAAGTAGCCATGTTAGGTTCTGATGGTATTCGTAAAGCGTTATTTAATGAAGGCATTGAACCTACCGAGGATGAGCCAGAGGTATTTGTTATGGGAATTGATCGAAATCTAGATTATATGGCACTTGCGAAGGCAACGATTGCTGTGCAAAATGGGGCAACGTTTATAGCTACGAATCAAGATATTAAATTCCCAACAGAACATGGATTTCTCCCTGGTAATGGGTCATTTGCCCGATTAGTAGGTGAGGTTGCAGACGTTGAGCCACTCTATATCGGTAAACCATCTCCTGCAATGCTTGAAGTCATTGCAACAGAGCATAGCTTTATGAAAGATGAAATGGTGATGATTGGCGATAATTACGACACAGATATTATGTGTGGGATTCGTTTTGGCTGTGACACAATCCATGTAAATACAGGTGTTACACCTTCAAAGGTTGTACTTGAGAAGGAACAGCAACCTACTTATGTGGTAGAAGCATTAATTTAACTTCTTTCATCCGAAGTCTCACTAGGTGTGAGATGAATTCGGGTTTATAGTTACTTTTCAATTGCTGTCTAAATATCCGTATAAAAAGTTCAAACATAAAAAAAGGATGCTTATGTCGATTTTTTTGGCATAACATCCTTTTTATATGTTCAAATTGAATAGTAAGCGTTTCAACATTATATCAATGAGGTATTAAGCCTTCATTACCATAATGGATTTTCTTCGATAAATTGATAAATGGCATTCGTCAACTCTTCAGGAGAACCAGCTTCAACTAATTCACCATTGACGATTGCATAAAATGATTCTGAACATTTTGTACAGTAACTAAGGCAGCCATATTCCAAAACATCGATGTTCGGATCGCGTTCTAGTACTTCATATGTTTTTTGAGAGCCATTCGCTAAATTACTTATACAAAATTCAACCATTGGATTCATACGTGTCACCTCACCAAGGTAATGCTACTCGCTTTTAAAACATTCGTCAATAATTTGAGTTGGCCGTGAGATAAAAGCCGATATTCAGTGTTAAAGCAGGATGCATACAAAATGATGACTCGCTACAGTGTTAAACTATCTTTGCAAAAGTGATGAAAGGGATGTAATCATTCAAAAGCCGTTCGAAAAAGGCAAGTTATCATTTATTTTGTGAAATCTTTCACAAAATTGCATTATGATATTGTGAAACTTCTCACAATCGGTTATACTCATTTGTGGATACTTTGTGAACAATTAATATAAGAGATATAAAAGGAGACTATTATGGGAAAATTAGTACTTTTAGGTGGCGGCTACGGCAATATGCGTGTCATGCTTCGACTATTACCAAACCTTCCATTAGATAAAGAAGTTGTAATAGTAGACAGAGCCCCTTTCCATAGTTTAAAAACAGAATTTTACGCATTAGCAGCAGGGACTGCAACAGATAAAGAAGTTCGTGTATGCTTCCCGGAGCATGAACGTTTAAAAGCTGTATACGGAGAAGTTGTTGAAATTAATCGTGCGGAAAAAGTAGTCATTTTAGAAGATGGACAACGTATTGAATATGATGATTTAGTAGTTGGTCTTGGCTGTGAGGATAAATATCATGGTGTACCAGGTGCAGAGGAGTACACATATAGCATTCAGACAATGGCGAAATCACGTTCAACATTCCAAGCACTTTGTGGTTTACCAGCAGGCTCTTCAGTCGGAATTGTAGGAGCGGGTTTAAGTGGTATTGAGCTTGCAAGTGAGCTACGTGAAAGCCGTTCAGATTTAAAAATAAAGCTATTCGACCGCGGTCCACGTATACTAAAGGACTTCCCAGAAAAGCTAAGTAAATATGTAAAAGACTGGTTCGTAAAGAATGATGTTGAAGTGATTGCCAATTCAAATATTACAAAAATCGAACAAGGTAAAATTTACAATCACGATGAAGAAATTGCACTCGATACTGTAGTATGGACTGCTGGTGTACAGCCAGTCAAAATTGTTCGTGATTTGGAAGTTGAGAAAGATAAACAAGGTCGTCCTCTTGTAACACAATATTTCAATCTTCTTGATGACGAGCATGTATATATTGTAGGTGACTGTGCTGCTTCAGAATTACCTCCAACTGCGCAGTTAGCAGAGGAACAAGCAGAACAAATCGTAAAAGTACTTCGCATGCGTTGGAAAGGCGAAAGCTTACCTGAAAAAATGCCTGATATCAAGTTAAAAGGTTTCATGGGAGCGCTTGGTAAAAAACAAGGCTTTGTTTATTTAGCAGATACAACAGTAACAGGACGTATCGCACGCTTAATGAAATCAGGACTATTATGGTATTATAAACGTCAAAATGATTAAATTAAAAAGGGATTGCTTCGAAATTTACTTCGAAACAATCCCTTATTTTTTTATCAATTATGCCTCGACGTAACTGCCGCTGTCGCTACGCTTGCGCGCACATAAACAATACGGCCAGAATCGGCTTTGTGCTTAGATTAAACAGTTTCATCAGGCGTGAAACCCAGCTTTTCAAGTGCAGTAAATACAGGCTTTAATTGCACATAGCCCTCACCCACTACTTCATTGTTTATAAGGACAAGCGGATAAAAAAATTCATCTTCTTGAATGCGTGCAGCATAATCTTGATCGCGCTCATTCTCAATTGGTCCTTCAATATCGATATAGCGAATATCATATCCTTGGTTTGGATATTTTCGACCTATGGCTGCTTGTAACCATTCATATGTATCTTTTGAAGATGGTGCATTAACACAACTGGCGCAAATTACCTCTGTTCCGTAAATTTCAATCTGTGGTTTCGTTTGACTCATAGCATTTCCACTCCTCGTGATTCAATATTGGATTTTTTCTGTTGCTAACATTATAATCATTATAAGGAAAGGAGTCGAGACAAATGGCAGAAGCAACAATTAACGATCAAGTTCAAGAGGTATTAGATAAATTACGCCCATTCTTACTACGTGACGGTGGAGACTGTGAATTAGTAGATGTAGAAGACGGCATTGTAAAATTACGTTTACTAGGTGCATGTGGTAGTTGCCCAAGTTCAACAATCACACTTAAAGCTGGTATCGAACGCGCATTATTAGAAGAAGTACCAGGTATTATTGAAGTAGAGCAAGTATTCTAAAACGACTAAAAAAGTTCTAGCTGATTCATTCACGCTAGAACTTTTTTTCTTATACTTGGCGAGCTTGTTCTTTTTCTTCTCGAATAATCGCCCATTGTTCCTTAGCCATATCAATGATCTTCGCTTCTCCACCGATATTTTGCTTTTCAATGACCTTTGAGAAAAAGCGAGTAGCATTTTCTAAATCACCGATGCGTCGTGATAGTTCTGCGATCATATACATAATTCGTACATCTGACATTTGAGTAGAGCTGTAATCCTCAGTTGAATAAGAATCCATATAGTAATCTCGGGCCATTGTCATAAAACGCTGCTCTTGGCCTTCGTTTTTTAGTGAACGATATAGCCATGCAAGACGTAATGTAAGCCCGGCTATAGCAACAAATTTCTCTTTTTTAATCGTACCGCAAAGGAACGCTAATTTATAAGCTTGTATCGCTTGGAATACAGTACGTTCTCCCTTAAAATCATGGTGTACCCATTTTTCTGTAATTTGTGTGCGAATTTCATCTTGCGTGCCGGGGGCAAAATATTTTGAAAAGTCTTCTGTAAATGAAAATCCACAATGTTCACAAACAAATACATTATAATAAAGGGCATTTACACCGTCTGCATAAATTGGTTGAAAGTCTGTTTCTGTATGATCTACTTTAATGAATTTAGAGCGTACTTTTAATGTAGGAAATTCTTTTTTGCAATGAAGACATTGGGTTTTTTTTTCGTAATAAGGTGAAATCTCCATATTTGATACCTCTTTCATCGAGTCATTACAACTATTATACCAATGTTAATTTTATAAACATGAATATAAATTACTATTAATGTGAAAAATATTAGAATTTTTACTAATATCAGCTTTGTCATATTAATGTGAGGCTGATTTCTGTTCCGACTGTGCACTTTCCTGGGAGCGTCTTAGAAAAGTGACATGGAGTTATACAGCCACCACTCCAATCAAAGCTGAATATTTGTCATACAATAGTCAAAATTGATATGATAATAAGTAAGAAGGAAGGTGATTGGGATGACAAGTTTAAAGCAAGTAATTGAAATTACTGAAGCAGCTGTCTTTCATATTAATGAAATGATGGAGCACAATGAAGAGCAAGGAGCGTTTTTACGTGTAGTTGTTAATGGTGGCGGATGCAGTGGTCTATCATACGGCATGCATTTTGATCAAGAGAAAAAAGAAGAAGATTTTGAAGATGTACAACATGGTTTAACAATTCTTGTTTCCCGTGAAGATGCGCCGATTATAATGGGGACAAAAATTGATTATAAACAATCGCTAATGGGCGGTGGCTTCACGATCGATAATCCAAATGCTATAGCATCATGTGGCTGTGGCACGTCTTTCAAAACAGCAAAACGTGAAGGTACACCTGAAATTTGTGATTAAAAAGTAAATGTTTAAATGCTGAAGTAGGATAGTAAATAACGGTTAGAAATGATTCGTACACAATCCTTAAAATGTGTAAACACAACCTTAAAAAGACTGATTTAGGGTTAAAGATACCGAGCCTTTTTGATTTGTATGTTGCTAAAACATAACGAATTAAGGAGGCTTTTTTTATGGTTTAAGAGATTCAACTTTACCGTAGGGAAAATAATGATAAGGTCTAATTCACTTTTCATTGGAGTGAGATTAATTTTTCAACGAGCCTTCAATCGTTTTAGGGCGTAACAAAAGGACTTGCAAATCTGAAAGTTAATTATCAATGCAAGTCCAATTCTGAAAGATCCAGTTAGTTCAATCATATTTCTTTTTTTTTCGTTGAGAATGGTAAATCAGCTAAAACAAAAATGAATGATATAAATGATGGTTTAAGTACAATATTGTAAAAAGTTATTTTTGATGGTTCTTTTATATAGTAAAAAATAAAGGTACAACTACTAATTAGAATGAAATGAATTATAAGAAAAAAGTATCTCTTTCTTTTAGCCATCTTATTTAACCTTATAAAATTAATTATTGTTACGGTTACTATATAAATAATGAATAAAACAAGAAAAATTAAATAATACAATATAAACTTAGCTGCAAATACACTTCCAATATCCTTATACGCAATAAATAAAGAAATGATCATACCTACAAAAACAACCATATATATAATGCTTGTAAAAATGCTTTTCTTCAATTAATTGATACCTCGAAATTCTTATGTATTACAACTATTTTCTCAAAAATTTGGAAGTCTGTTAACTGGTAAAATAATGTAATTGATATTACCTTATCATTTGCCACAGGCTATTCTATGTTCATTGATTCATATAAAAAATTCATACAAATGAATGGTACAAGGGAAGCCAATACAATCAAGAAAGATAACGATTTTTGATGGAGCAGAACCTTTTTACATTTCTTTTTAAATGAAAAATAAGGCCACGATATTTCTAAATCGTGGCCCTATTAATGTACCAATATCTCACTGCTAATGAAGCTGTGTTAGTACATAATCATAAATTTCATCTGAGGATTTATTAAGAGCTAATGAGAACTCTGAAAAAATGTTCTCTTGTAAAGATTGCAGTAATTTCTCTTCTTGGTTAGGGAATTTTTTTTCGCTTTCACTATATTCAATCTTTTTTCGTAACAATGTGTTTAAAAGGTTTGCTTGTTTTTGGCGATTACCGGATTTAAATATTTCTAGATAAAATCTAGATCGATGAGTGTTTTGTTCAATCCATTCTACGCCAGGAGATGTGAATGAATGTAAAATATTGAGTGCTTCTTCTTTTTTAATAATGTCTCTAAGGTGTTTTTTTGAATTGTCAATAGGGGTACGAATGACTAATTGTGGTTCATTTAGTGGTTGTAAAACGTAATATGTTTTTGTAATGTCGTTAAAGGTTTGTTCACAAATATCTTCAATAGAACAAAGTCCATGTGATGAATAAATGACTACATCGCCAACATTGTACATGTATATTCCCTCCAACAAACTATATTGTCAACTTAGTTGACTAAATTAATTGTAAGCAATTATAAGAATTTTGTCAACTTGATTGACGATTGCGGTTGTTTTTTTGTATATTAGTAACGAAAAATAGGGAATGAAGGTGAACCAGTTGAAGGACGAATTGCAGAATCGAGATGTAATTGACTTGTTGAGCGAACGTCACGAACTACTTCGACGACTTGCTGAAGAGAAGTGGAATAAGCATCATAATATTTATATTTCTAACTCTGAATGGTGTATTTTAGGGATAATTTATAAAAAACAATTTATGATTTCAGACGTTGCTAAGGGTGTTGAATTTACAAGACAAGCAACCCATAAATTTATAAAAAGTTTGGAAGCAAAAGGATTAGTGAAGGTTACTGATGTCGAACATAGTAAAAAACATAAAGCAATTCGTATGACTGAATTTGGTCAAGAATGTTTTGAAAAGAACGAATGTTATAAAGCTGATATTGAACAGCAGCTAATTAATACTATAGGAGTAGACCAAGTAAACAATTTAAAAAATATATTAAAACTTAATTGGGATATGGAGCAGCTGGAAGCGTAAATATTCGTAGTTTAGGTATGGAAAATGTTTGGAACATATCTTATAACATAATAAGGTTAGGCGACTATTTAGCAGGTAGATGCATAGAAAAATTTCACAAGCCACTTTCGTTCTACTCGAAAGTGGCTTCTTTTTAACTTCTTTCAGCAGGTGTCCACACACCTGTACCTATTTCATACTCATAAATGACTTCATTAATATCCTGCCATTCATATGTAGTTTTATGGAGATATTCTTTGAAAACAATTTGTGTATTCTGTATAGCGATATAACTTAAAAGAGAAAAATAGTCTAAAATCAGACCGCTCACAATTGTTATAATCGTAATCAAATAGGTATATTTTTTCTTTTGAAACCAAGTATGATCAACGTTAAAATGATTAGTGTAATTGCTAGGAAAAGCATAATGAAGTTACTTATTGGATTTTCAGCACGATAGTATCACTACTATAATAATACGTTTGGGAAACAGTAAGTGGCAACATGAAAACAATGACGGGCGATAGTAAAAGCAACGCTATCGCAAAAATAAAAAGCTTTCCATTAGGTGATAATTCGTTTAACGTAAAACTCCCTCCTTTAAATAGAGTGAATATTCTACGTTTTATCTAGTATAACATATTTACAAAATTGGCGTACATGTATACTTTATGTTTGAGAGTGAGTAGTAATCATAAAATTCTGAATTAATACTTCTATATATGGAAAATTGGCCGTTATAATAGTGATATAGAGGTGAAGATGATTATGAAAAAAGACAGAGGAAAAGTTTGGTTAGGTGTTGCAGGAGTTACAGTAAATGAGTTAGGCCAATGGCTAGTTGTTAAAAAGGCCTATAGCGGATTAAAGGGAAGATGGTCATTGCCGGCTGGTTTTGTCAATGCTGGTGAAACGGTAGATGAGGCTGTTGTTCGGGAATTAAAAGAAGAAACGGGTATTGATTGCTATGTATCAGGCTTAATTGGTTTTCGAACGGGTGTGATTCGTGGTGACATTAGTGATAATATGGCGATATTTTATTGCCGGATGAAAGATGAGCAACAGAAGATTTGTCTTCAGGAAAAAGAATTATTAGAAGCGAAATGGATGTTTCCAAAGGAGCTAGCTCAAGATGAGATGACATCAGTGATGTTAAAGGAAATGGCATCTAACCAATTTGAAAAGCACCAATTAGAGGGGATAGAAGGTATTAATCCAGGAGATGTCTTTGGTTATTCCTCTTATAAATTGTTCTTTAAAAAATAGAGCGATAGAGGAGGGGGCATATGATGGAGCTATTTTTGTTTATGTTAGAGCGAGTAGGGCTAATCATTGTGTTTGCCTTTTTAATGTCAAGGTGGCGCCTCTTTCGGGGCATGCTCTTTCAGGATCAAGGGATTCAGGAAAAGGTTTGGCTTATTATCATTTTTAGTGCTTTAAGTATAGTGAGCAGCTATACAGGGATAAAAATTGAAAGTGGTACTATTTATCCTTTAAATCAAATGATACATAGCACTATAAATGCAGAGGAGGCAATTGCAAACACGAGGCTAATTGGCGTAGCAATTGCGGGTATTTTTGGTGGGCCACTTGTTGGCGTTAGTGTGGGGATTATTGCGGGGATTCATCGTATTACCCTTGGCGGATTTACAGCGGTTGCCTGTGGTGTTTCGACTATACTAGCAGGATTCATAACAGGTGGTTTAAGTAGGCAATTAAAAATACGTCAAACCTTCTCCTATAAAAAGGCTGTTATGATCGGAATTTGTGCAGAGACTTTACAAATGATTGTTATTTTAATAATAGCAAAGCCTTTTGAACAAGCTTTGCAATTAGTTTCTTTAATCGCGCTACCAATGATTATTATGAATGCCCTTGGGATTTTAATATTTTTCATTATTATTAAGACGTTTATTGATGAGGAAGAACGTACAAAAGCATTACAAACGCATCAAGCCTTTTCTATTGCGCAACAAACTATCGAACATTTTCGTAAAGGGTTAAATGAAGAATCATGCCGAACTGTTGCGGAGATTATTAAAAGAGAGATTAAGGTTGAAGCAGTCGCGATTACAGATACAAATGGAATTTTAGCACATGTAGGAGTAGGCGAGGATCATCACGTCATTCATCAAGAAATAATAACAGCTTTAACGAAGAGAGTATTAGTAGAAGGACGCATTATTACAGCGACGTCCGCAAAAGAAATCAATTGTCCATATGAAGATTGTCCGCTAAGTGCTGCGATTGTCTTACCATTAAAAGTACAGCACAAAACGGTAGGTACCTTAAAGCTATATTTTATCAATGTTTCTTCATTAACAGGAGCGAAAAAGGAGCTAGCTGAAGGACTCAGTCGACTATTTTCCTCGCAGCTTGAATATGCTGAAATTGAGCAGCAAAGAAAGTTATTAAAGGATGCCGAGATTAAAGCGCTACAGGCACAGGTTCATCCTCATTTCTTTTTTAATAGTCTCAATACTATTTCAAGTCTGATCCGAACGGATGCTGATGAGGCTAGAGCTTTATTGATAAAGCTTAGTACGTTTTTCAGAAGTAATTTGCAGGGAGCTCGCCAAATGCTGATTCCGTTAAAAAATGAAATTGACCATGTAGAGGCTTATTTGTCGATTGAACAAAAAAGATTTCCAAACCGCTATAATGTGAAGTTTCACTTGGATGAATCACTGTTTGACGTACAAATCCCCCCATTTACCTTACAGCCACTTGTTGAAAATGCCATTTATCATGCCTTTAAAAATCGCAAGGAAGGCAAGATTGACGTTAAGGTGCAGCGAATCAATAATAAGTTAGTACTGCTAACAGAAGACAATGGCTGTGGGATGAGAAAAGAGCAGGTTAAACAGCTTGGCAAAACGATCATGCAATCCGAACAAGGAACCGGGACAGCTTTATGGAATATTTATCAGCGCATCCATGAAATTTATGGAACTGATGCAGATTTTCACATTTCAAGTACGTTGGATGTTGGCACGAAAATTATGATACAGCTGCCATTAAAAGCCACAAGATGGGAGTAGAGAAATGTTAAATGTCTATATTGTAGATGATGAACCGTTAGCAAGGGCTGAATTGCGATTTTTATTGGAGCAAACAAATTTAGTGCAGATCATTGGTGAATCGGAGGATCTGGAGGAAATACTGTTGGATTCACAGTTTGAGCAGATTGATTGCGTGTTTTTAGATATACAGCTAGGCGTAAACAATGGCCTTGAATTGGCAAAACAGCTGCAACTAAGCATACGTAAGCCTGAAATTATTTTTGCTACTGCTTATGATGAATATGCATTGCAGGCATTCGAAGTGAATGCCTTTGATTATATTTTGAAACCCTTTGAGCCAGAGCGTGTACAAAGTGCTGTTGAAAAGCTGGTGGCTAAAAAAAGAACAACACAGGTTAAGACGATGGAAAAATTAAAGGATATACAATTGGACAAGCTTGATAAATTAACAGTTTATGTGAATGATCGAATTTTACTTATTAAAATTCAGGAAATTTTATATTGTACATCTGAAGATAGTAAGACGATTGTTGTCACGGAGAAAGGGAAATATTTTGCTTCAGAGTCATTAGCAGCTTTGGAGAATAAACTTACTTTAAAAGGCTTTGTGCGGGTCCATCGGGCATTTATCGTCAATTTAGAGCATATTGAAGAGCTCGAGCCATGGAGCAGCTCAAAATACAATTTGATTTTGCATAATAGGGATTCGATTCCAGTCAGCAGGCTTTATATGAAGGATGTGCGAAAGATATTTCAGCTATCAAAATAACTGCATTTCAACAGTAGAAAACACCCTTTCAACTTGGAATTCTTGCATTTTGGTGAATTTTGTGAATAATTGTTCAATTTATTTGCTATGATGTGGAAAAAGTAAAAGGAGTGATAAAATGAATGCTATTACAATTGTGATAGGTTCTATTTGTGTACTGATGATAAGCTATCGTTTGTATGGCATATTTTTCACAAAGAAGGTACTTAAGATAAAAGATGATACGCCCACCCCAGCACACGCTATGGAGGATGGTAAAGACTATGTTCCGACGAATAAATGGGTGACATTTGGGCATCACTTTGCTGCAATCGCAGCAGCTGGACCGTTAGTCGGACCTATTTTAGCTGCACAATTTGGCTATTTGCCTGGGCTCCTTTGGCTGTTAATTGGTGCGGTAATCGGTGGTGCGGTTCATGATGCAGTAGTGTTATTCGCTTCAATGCGCCATGGTGGTAAGTCTTTATCTGAGGTCATGAAGAAGGAATTAGGACCTGTTGCAGGATTCTGTACAGGCCTTGCCATGCTTTTCATTATTACTATTACAATGGCTGGGCTATCGATGGTTGTCCTTGGTGCGTTAGAGCGAAATCCATGGGGAACTTTTGCAGTAGGGATTACTATTCCAATAGCGATGCTTGTTGGTATTGCTTATCGTAAAACAGGAAATTTAATTGTTACATCGACAGTTGGCTTTATTTTGTTGATGATCGGTGTATTTCTTGGACCGATGATTCAAGGAACAGCATTTGGCGATTTTTTAACGTTTGACCGTGATACTTTAGCTATTATTTTACCGATCTATGCATTTTTTGCAGCGGCATTACCTGTTTGGCTCTTATTAGCGCCGCGTGATTATTTAAGTAGTTTCATGAAAATTGGTGTATTTATTGCTTTAATCATCGGGGTCTTTTTCGTTAATCCAGTTATTCAATTCCCACCAATTACCGAGTTTATTCATGGTGGTGGTCCAGTAATTGCTGGTCCAGTATGGCCATTCGTCTCTATTACAATTGCTTGTGGGGCTATTTCTGGCTTCCATGCTTTTGTAGGCTCTGGGACAACACCGAAAATGATTGATCGCTGGGAAGATATTCGCATCGTCGGTTTTGGTGCGATGCTCGTAGAATCTTTAGTAGGTGTAATGGCTTTAATCGCAGCAACAGCCCTTCATCCAGCAGATTATTTTGCGATTAATTCAGCCCCAGCAGTTTTTGCTACATTAGGAATGGAGCCTGTTCATTTACATGCTTTAGCTGAAAGTATTGGGATGGATTTAGAAGGACGTACAGGAGGAGCGGTAACGCTTGCAGTTGGGATGACTGATATTTTCACAGGAATTCCTTGGTTTGCTGAACTATCTTCTTATTTCTATCAATTCGTAATCATGTTTGAAGCGGTCTTTATTTTAACGGCTATTGATGCTGGGACACGTGTAGCGCGCTATTTAATCCAAGATTTTGGTGGTAATGTATACAAGCCACTGAAGCGGACAAATTGGATTCCGGGTACAATCTTTGCAAGTGCACTTGCATGTTTCATGTGGGGCTACTTATTGTATTCAGGAGATATAAGTTCAATTTGGGTATTATTCGGCGTTTCGAATCAGTTGATGGCAACAATCGGTTTAGTATGTGGTGTAACAATCGTATTAAAAGTTGCAGATAAGCGAATCTACGCCTTAACATGCTTTATCCCATTAGCCTATTTATATGTCACTGTAAATGTAGCGGGCTTTTGGATGATTAAAAATGTGTATTGGAATACAGCGGCGGCTGGTTACAATATGTTAAATGGTATATTGTCTGTCATTATGTTAATGTTAGGCTTTATTATTGTTATTGCTGCCATTAAAAAATGGGCAGAGCTTTGGAAGTCACCAAAGTTTTTATTATCGCAAACAGCTTCATAATGAAAAGCGAGAAACTATTGAAAATTAGTTGTATACTAGTTTTCAATAGTTTTTTAATTTTCTATGTATGGAGGATGAACATAGCGTGTGGTTGATTTCCGTTCCAACTGGGTGCTTTGTTGCTGCCGCTTCGCTTTCGCACAGAAAACATCTGTTTCGCTGCAGGGGCTCGGGCCAACAGATGTTTTTTGCGCGAAAGCGTAGTGCTAACGTAGCGGCAGTAGCAGGATGTTGGTCATGAAGGCGTTATCACAGGATGTAATGCTTTTAGTCTTCGTTCCTCTATATCGCTAATCCCCAAGGAGTCGCCCAGTCGGAACGAAGATTAACTTATATACATAGCAAAAGTTAGTTACCCCAAAATTGGCGATATTTTTGCTACTTCGCAAACACACCTTGCCACGAGAGGCGTCTCTGTAATGGAATATACTTAGTGATTGTCCTAAATATGACGAACAAGCGAAATCAAGGATATGTTCATTGAAAGCGTTGTAGTAATCATGTAAACTAATGAGAGGAAAACGGAGGTTATACATACATGGATGGTCCAGTTTCATTAGTACAGTTAATCATTTCAATTTTGTTATTTTTCGTTATGTTCTTTGGTATTGGATTTTTATTGAATATGCTTCTGCGAATGACATGGTTAATGGCAATCGTGTATCCAATTGTTGTTATTTTTATTGTCGATGATGTAAGCTTTTTAGATTATATTTTCAAGCCAGGTTCTGCATTTCCAGCACTTTTAGATAAGTTACAAGCATTGCACCTTGTTGATGTGTCCATTTTATCGGGTGGCTTTGTTGGTTCAATTGTTGCGGGAATTGTCATGATTTATTTACGTAAAAGCGGTTATCGAATGTTTTAACTTCTTTCAGCAGATGCTTGGGCATCTGCTGATTTTTTATTGAATTTTTCCGATAAATCTTGAAAAGTTTCTGATAAAATCACAAATGCTTCCGATAAATCGTGAAATGTTTCCGATAAATCACAAAAATGTTCCGATAAATAAAAAACACAGCCTCGGCATGAGGATGTGTCTATTTTTACAAAATAAACTGGTATGTGATGATGGCGATAAAGATTCCAGTTAATGCTCCAAAAAATACCTCGCTCCGTTTATGGCCTAGTAATGTTTTTAGCTCCTCCATTTTTTCTTGGCCATCCATTTGCGGCCATTTTTTTAAATCATGAAGCAGTGTTTCAAAGTCCTTTCGTAGTTGATTTAATACTGCTGCATGTTGACCTGCCTGGAAACGTACTCCACTCGCATCATACATGACGATAAATGAAAACATAGCGGCTACGGCAAAAATTGGGGAATCTAATCCTGTTTCATAGGCTATAGAGGTTGTTAGTCCTGTTACGGAAGCGGAGTGTGAACTAGGCATACCCCCGGTGGAAGTAAATAATCCCCAGTCAATCTTTCGAGTCATTAAAAAATGAATAGGGATTTTTACAAACTGTGCGAAGAGAACAGCAAAAAGGGCAACGAGTAAAGGGGTATTTTGAAGTAAACTCATGATCATCACAACCTTCACTTATAATTGCTTTTATTATAACATTCATTATTTTCTAAAAGCCAAATATTACGCGTTTTCTGAAATTTAGGTATAATAGAATACTGAATGGAGGAATGTACATGCATATTGTAAAAGAAGCAAAAACATTTGAAACGATTTCTACTGAAGTGTTAGTAGTAGGCGTCCCTAAACATCGTGAACAAATGCAGGAATGGGCAAGCTTTTCATCATTTTATGGAGAATCTATTGATGCGTGGATTAGTGCAGGGGATGTATCTACTGCGTTAAAAAGAATGACGAAATTGCCATTTTTGAAGAGCCATGCTAATCTTAAACGCATTTTATTTGTTGGTTTAGATGACCGTAAAGACTTAACAGAAGGCGACATTCGTACAGCATTTGGGTTGCTTGGGAAGGAACTAAGGGACTTAAAGGTTAAAGAATATTCCATTTGGCTTGAATCGTTTACGACAGAGTCGATTACTGTAACAGATGTTGCATTTTTAGCTGGTGAAGGAACTGGTCTTGGTTATTATGCAATTCCTCATTATAAAACAACATCAAATGAAGTAGATAAACGTATTGACGCGATTCATCTTGTAACTACTGCTAATGATTTAGATGAAGTGGTGGCAAGCTTTGAGGTTGGCGCTATTTATGCAAATGCTGTAAATGAAGCACGTAGCTTAATTAATTTACCACCAAACTTACTGACAGCGACAGACTTAGCCAATTACGCAGAGTCTCTTGCGGTCGAGTACAATTTTGAAGTGGAAATTTTAGATAAAGCACAATTAGAGGAGCTTGGAATGGGCGGTATATTATGTGTCAATCAAGGCTCCCATGAAGAACCTCGTTTAATAACATTAAAATATAAAGCGACTGAAGATTTTGATGATCCAATTGGTCTTGTTGGCAAAGGGGTTACGTATGATACAGGTGGCTATTCCTTAAAGCCAAAAGATTCAATGGTAGGCATGAAGGGCGATATGGGCGGTGCTGCAGCTGTGCTAGGTGCCATGAAAATTATCGGTGAACTACGTCCTAACAAAAATGTCTTAGCTGTTATTGGCTCTACTGATAATATGGTATCTGAAACAGCATTTAAGCCAGATGATGTCATCACGACGTATAGTGGTAAGACGGTCGAAGTGTTAAATACCGATGCGGAAGGACGCTTAGTATTGGCAGACGCTACTACATATGCTAAACAACAAGGAGCTACTTCCCTGATTGATGTTGCAACGTTAACAGGTGGAGTGATTACAGCACTTGGTATGGATAAAACAGGTGCACTTTCTAATGATGATGAATTCTTTGCAGCTTTCATGGAAGCTGCACAGGAGACAGATGAATTTGTGTGGCGTATGCCTTTAACAGAAAATGATAAGAAACGAATTCGTAAATCAGACGTCGCTGATTTAAATAATTCTCCTGGTCGTGATGGTCACATGATTTTTGGCGGAGGCTTTGTTGGTGAGTTTGTTGGTGATACACCATGGATTCACTTAGATATTGCAGGAACGTCCGATGCGATGGCTGTACATGACTTAGGTCCAAAAGGTGGTACAGGTGTAATGGTACGTACACTAGCAAATTTTGTGCAACGTTTAGGAGAAGAAAAATAGAATAGGCGATGGACGTGTGATATATGCATCCCCCTACATACGATAGAGTAAAAAAGGGAGGAAGCTTATGACATTCTTCGGAGGTTATCCAGGAGGTGGCTTTTGGCCAATCGGTGGGCCATTTTTGGGAGGTTTTTTAGGAAGTTTTCTTGGATCACAGTTTGGCCCATCTCCATTTTATCCGCCTTTCTATCGCCCATTTCCACCGTTTTACCGACCAGGTCCACCATTTTTCCGACCAGGTCCACCGTTTGGAGGGCATCGTAGATATTAATTCAAATAAAATAGATCTCAAAAAACCAGATGTCAGTAAGCGACACCTGGTTTTTTCTTTAATAGATTAAATAAATATCATATTCTAGGTATTAAATAAAGTGTTGACAGAATATACTAAATTATTTATTATTCTTATTGTATTAGTAAGAATTAAATATGTAGCTGACTAGTAAACTAGAGGCTCTTATTATTCACAGGCATTGCTTTTGCCTATGGATAATTTGAGTCTTTTTTTTATCTCTAAGAAAAGAGGGAAGGGAGTGAAATCAAATGGGGAAAGTTTTTATAGTGGGTGCTGGACCTGGTGATGTTGATCTTATCACAGTAAAAGGATTAAGGTGTATCGAATGTGCTGATGTCATCCTGTATGACAGACTCATTAATAAGACCCTACTATCCTATGCTAAACAAGAGGCTAAACTCATCTTTTGCGGTAAGCTACCTCAGCAGCACGCCATGATTCAAGAGCAAATTAATCAAGCACTTGTCAGCTATGCACAGCAAGGATTGATTGTGACGAGATTAAAGGGAGGGGATCCATTCGTTTTTGGAAGAGGAGCTGAGGAAGCAGAGGTGCTAGCACAGCATAATATTCCATTTGAAATAGTGCCTGGCATCACTTCAGGGATAGCGGCACCGGCATATGCGGGAATTCCTGTTACACATCGTGACCTAGGCTCAAGTTTTGCGATGGTCACTGGGCATATGAGAGAGGGCAAGGATGATGGAATCCAATGGGAAAGTCTTGTAAAAGGGATTGATACGATTGCTATTTATATGGGGGTCGGTAACCTTCCCTATATCCGTCAGCAGCTGCTCAAGTATGGGCGAGATAAGGAAACCCCAGTAGCACTCATCCATTGGGGTACATTTTCTCAACAAAAAACAGTCACGGGAACTTTAGCTAATATTGAAGACCTAGTCCAGCGAGAAAATATACAAAATCCAAGCATAATTGTAGTAGGAAAAGTTGTTACTTTGAGGGAAACAATTCAATGGTTTGAGCAAAACATTCCGCAGCCACAGTTAGCAGAAGTTTCTGTGTAAGGATGTGGGTTCATGCAAGCCATTTTATATATCGCTCATGGAAGTAGAGTAAAGGCGGGAGTGGAGCAAGCCGTTACCTTTCTAAAGAGCGTACAACAAGAGATTGAAATACCGATTCAAGAAATTAGTTTTTTAGAACTCGCGACTCCGACAATTGCTGAAGGGATCGCAAGCTGTATTAACCAAGGGGCTACAGCTATAGCGATCGTACCTATTTTATTGCTTGCCGCTCAGCATGCAAAGCACGATATTCCAAGTGAGATTGACAAAGCAAAAAAACAGCATCCGCAAGTGCGATTTACATACGGTGAACCACTTGGTGTCCATGAATTATTAATTGATACATTACAGACTAGAATTTTAGAAGCAAGGTGCCCGTCTAACGATGCAAGTGTTTTACTTATAGGTCGCGGGAGTAGTGATCCTGCAGTACAGAGTGATTTAGCCAACATTGCAACAAGATTACGTGATAAATACGCTTATGAAGCTGTAGACACGTGCTTTCTATATGGAATGGGTCCTACTTTTGAAGATTGGTTACAACAAGAGCAGAATAGGGACAATCAAGTGTTTATAGTGCCGTATTTGTTGTTTACTGGGATTTTGCGCCAAAGCATAACAAGGCGATTACAAGATTATGGGAATCAGAACGTTGTTTTATGTGAAAGTTTAGGCTATGACGACAATGTAAGGGCAGTTTTAGTGGAACGTATTTATCAATTATTAAAATTTACTAAGAAAGGTGTTTTGTAATGGTAGATAAAAGGACTGAAAATGTAAATCTAGCATTAGATAATGTACGCCAAATTTTAAATACTGTGAACCACGGATCAATTACATTGATTGTGCAAAATTCCTATGTGGTTCAAATTGAAAAGAAGGAAAAAATACGACTTCGATAATTTTAACTTTTAACAGCGGGTGTCCAAACGACTGTACCAGCCGCTACGCTTTCGGTACAAAAGACACCCGCTGATATAAAGGAACTCAGTCTAAGAACCCCACATCCAGCGACAATTTATTTGTGTGAAAACGAAGCGACAGCAATAGGGTTATATCTGTGCGAAAGCGAAACATCAACATACGACTGAGTGACCAATATCATGCCGAGGCATAATTTAGCAAGACAAATTATCAACAGAAGAAAATGATACGAATACGTGAGGTGGCAAGGTTGAAACTGCAAGTAGTAAATAGTCCATTTAATGAGGAGCAGGTAAAGCTGTTAAATGAGCTGCTCCCAAAACTAACAGGAGAACAGAGGATATGGTTAAATGGCTTTTTAAGTGCACCACTAGTAACTATCGATCCTGTTGTCGAAGAAGTATCTCCGATAGTAAAAACAATCACCAAAACAGTAACGATTTTATATGGTTCACAAACTGGAAATAGTCAGGGGTTAGCTGAAAAATATGCCTCAGCTTTGAAAGATAATGATGTGGACGTAACAATTTCGTCGTTAGCAACATTTAGACCAAATAATTTAAAAAAGGTAACAAATCTTTTACTCATTGTTAGCACACATGGAGAAGGGGATCCACCTGACCAAGCGATACAGTTCTACGAATTTTTGCATAGCAAACGAGCTCCTAAGTTAGAGCAGCTTTATTATTCAGTGCTAGCCTTAGGCGATAGCTCCTATGAATTTTTCTGTAAAACAGGAAAGGATTTTGATGAACAGTTTGCAAAGTTAGGAGCAACTCGAATCGTACCTCGCACAGATTGTGATGTAGATTATGATGTCGAGGCAGCACGTTGGTTCTCAGCTGTTCAGCAGGAGCTGCTGCAACAGACAGATGTAGCTGATATAACGACTACACAAAATAAAACAGCACAAGGAGACACTACATATTCTCGTAAAAATCCGTTTTATGCTGAAGTACTTGAAAACATTAATTTAAATGGCAGAGGATCAAATAAAGAAACACGTCATATTGAATTATCCATCGAAGGTGCAAATTTTTATTTTGAACCAGGAGATAGTATCGGTATTCAACCGGAAAATGATGAAAGGCTAGTCGATGCTTTAATCACAGCGTTACAGTTTGATCCACAAACTGAGGTAAACGTCTTTGAAGAGACACTGCCATTAAAGGATGTATTGCAAACAAAACTAGAAATTACAGTGTTATCTAAGCCATTATTAAAAAAAATTGGTGCCTATACGGTCCATCAGGAATTTACAAAGCTATTAGAGGACTCTAATTCTTGGAAGGACTATGCAAAAGGAAGAGATTTACTTGACGTTGTGGAAGACTTTGCACCATTTACATGGGATGCGCAGCAATTTGTAGATTTACTACGTAAAATTCCAGCACGTCTATATTCTATTGCTAGTAGTCAAAAAGCAAATAGTGAAGAGGTACATTTAACAATTGGGAAAGTAAGCTATAAGACGAATGGACGTCAACGTCTTGGCGTTTGCTCCGGAAGCGTAGCAGAACGTATTCAAATTGGTGACACATTACCGGTATATGTTCATAAAAATCCGAACTTTAAACTACCAGAGCATGAGGATACACCGATTATTATGATTGGTGCTGGAACAGGTGTTGCCCCGTACCGTGCATTTTTAGAGGAGCGTGAGGAATTAGGAATCGGAGGGAAAGCTTGGCTAATTTTTGGTGATCAACACTTTGTCACAGACTTTCTTTATCAAACAGATTGGCAAGGTTGGCTTTCTTCAGGCACACTAAGTCAATTGCATGTCGCTTTCTCACGTGATACAGATAGAAAAATATATGTTCAACATAAAATTGAGGAAAATGCTGTCGCTTTTTACGAATGGCTAGAGCAAGGAGCTGTCATTTACGTCTGTGGCGATAAAGAGTCGATGGCGGCTGATGTTGATGCAACAATTCGTCGCGTTATTGAACAACAGGGACAAAAAACGCCAGAGGAAGCTAAAGCCTTTGTCAATGAGCTAAAACAGCAGAAACGCTATCAACGTGACGTTTATTAACTTCTATCGACAAGTGTTTTATGTAGCGACAGCTACAAGTGTTTTCTGCGCGAAAGCGAAGCGACAGCGGCAATTATGCCGAGGCATAATTGATTAAAGGAGCGATAACAAATGACAGGGAAAATTATTTTACCTCCACAACCGGGGAAGCCTAGTGATGTAGAGCGTATTAAAAACGATAGTAATTATCTACGCGGAACATTAGAGCGTACGATGAACGATCCATTAAGTTCAGGTATTCCAGAGGATGATAACCGTCTAATGAAATTCCATGGTAGTTACTTACAAGACGACCGTGATCTTCGGAATGAACGCCAGCGCCAAAAGCTTGAGCCTGCCTACCAATTTATGGTGCGTGTCCGTACACCGGGCGGAGCAGCAACTTCAGCACAATGGCTAGTAATGGATGAAATGGCGAGAAAGTATGGTAATGGCTCCTTAAAATTAACGACACGTCAGGCATTTCAAGTGCACGGCATTTTAAAATGGAATGTTAAAAAATATATGCAGGAAATTAATGAGGTGTTATTAGATTCTCTTGCAGCCTGTGGAGATGTCAATCGTAATGTGATGTGTAATGTGAATCCAAATCAATCCGCATTACATGAGGAAATCTATAATTGGTCTGCCAAATTAAGTGAGCATTTACTACCTAGAACACGAGCTTACCATGAACTATGGCTAGATGGCGAAAAGGTAGTTGATAGTCAGGAAGAAGAAGTTGAACCTATATATGGTGCGCAATATTTGCCACGGAAATTTAAAATTGGTATTGCGATTCCGCCAAGTAATGATGTGGACGTATTCTCACAAGATATAGGGCTGATTGCAATTGTGGAGGAGGGTAGGCTAGTAGGCTTTAACGTAGCTGTTGGTGGAGGAATGGGCATGACACATGGCGATCATGAAACATACCCACAGCTTGCTCGCATAATTGGCTTTATCACACCTGATAAACTACTGGAAACAGCGGAGAAAATTATTACGATTCAGCGCGATTATGGGAATCGTTCGGTTCGTAAAAATGCACGTTTTAAATATACAATTGATGCAAGAGGACTTGAGTGGTTTAACGAAGAACTAACTCGTCGTCTAGGTTGGACTATTCAAGAGGCCCGTCCATTTACGTTTAATCGCACGGGTGATGAGTTTGGTTGGATTAAAGGGACAGAAGATCAATGGCATTATACATTATTTATTCAAAATGGTCGTATTAAGGACTTTGAAAATTATGAGCTGTTAACAGGATTACGTGAAATTGCGAAAGTGCATTCAGGTGATTTTCGCTTAACGCCAAACCAAAATTTAATGATTAGTAATGTGACGCCGCAAAAGAAGAAAAAAATTGCTGCTATTATTGAGCAATATAACCTTACAGATGGAGCGCACTATTCTGCATTGCGCCGGAATTCGATTGCTTGCGTATCATTACCAACATGTGGTTTAGCTATGGCAGAAGCCGAGCGTTACCTGCCTTCTCTAATTACAAAAATAGAAACAATTATTGAAGAAGCGGGCTTAAACGATACAGAAATCGTTATTCGCATGTCAGGCTGTCCAAATGGTTGCTCGCGTGCAGCAATGGCCGAGATTGGGTTTATCGGTAAAGGTCCAGGGAAATATAATATGTATTTAGGAGCAAGTTTTACTGGTGAGCGTCTCAATAAAATATATCGTGAAAATATAGGTGAGGAGGAGATATTAGCGGAGCTTCGTCCAATCCTGCTCCACTATACGAAGGAACGTCTAGATGGCGAGCATTTCGGTGATTTTGTTATTCGTGCGGGTTATGTAACAGCTGTGTACGACGGACGAGATTTTCATCATAAATAAAATAATGACCCTGTAGCAAACTTTCTCTGCTAC
Source organism: Lysinibacillus zambalensis (assembly GCF_040183165.1). Taxonomy (NCBI): domain Bacteria; kingdom Bacillati; phylum Bacillota; class Bacilli; order Caryophanales; family Bacillaceae; genus Lysinibacillus; species Lysinibacillus zambalensis. The sequence goes on along the minus strand of NZ_JBEGDG010000019.1, from coordinate 35,658 downwards.
AGGGCTTATGTTGTTTAAAAACTAGTGTGTTAAAAATTAAGGTGTCATATAAAATAAAATAAGTCTCTTCTACAAAACGAGTGGTTGATACATTGCTGAAGTTCCGTTCTATCACTATACATGCCAGAAGATACACTCTATGTGAAGTGGTTGATTGGAGTGGAGACTGGGCGACTCCTTGGGGATCAGCGTCACAGATGAGACCCTGGAGCGAGCAACGTGAGTGAAGCGGCTCATCGGACGCCCCCAGGAAAGCGCCCAGTCGGAACGGAAATCAACCCCTCGTTTTGCAGGAGAGCCATACTATATTTAGTGGGGCATCTAAATTTCAATGACATAATAGTTTTTTAATAACATGAGCCGTGTAGCAAAGAAATTTGCTACACGGCTTTTTTAAATGGAAAAGTCTTCGGGGATAAAGACTTTTAATTGCTTTGGTTTGACAAATACATGGTCACCAACCTTGAGCTGAAGATTAGTAAATTGTTCTTTAGTCAGTTCTGCCTCTAAAAATTCATCCATATCTTCACGATGTAGCTCAACCTGCACGATAGGTCCGAGCAAATGAATATGGCTTACTTTGACGGGGACAGTACCAGATACATTTGTTTTCTCAATATGAATATCATGGGGACGTACATAGCCTACTGCATGATCCTCTGTGTGTACCTGTACGTCAGGTACATCAATCGCAAATTCACCATGTAGGAGCTTCCCATTATGTAACCGTCCTTTAAAGAGATTCACATTACCTAAAAAATCATAAACAAAAGGGCTCTTTGGATTTGTGTATACGTCGTCTGGGCTACCAATTTGCTCTATCTTGCCGTTGTTCATCACGACAATTCGGTCTGCAACATCAAGTGCCTCTTCCTGATCGTGTGTGACAAAAATACTTGTAATATGAAAATCATCGTGAAGCTTTCGAAGCCAACGACGCAATTCCTTGCGCACTTTAGCATCCAATGCTCCAAAAGGTTCATCTAATAAGAGCACCTTGGGCTCCACGGCCAGAGCTCTAGCAAGTGCGACTCGCTGACGTTGCCCACCCGAAAGCTGTGTTGGATAACGATCAGAAAAATTTTCTAGTTTGACGAGTCTTAGAAGCTCCATCACTTTGTTCTTTATTTCTAATTTAGATGGTCTTGTTTTACGAGGACGTACTTTAAGACCGTAAGCGACATTATCAAAAACTGTCATATGGCGAAAAAGTGCATAATGCTGGAACACAAAGCCAACATTGCGCTCCTTTGGATGGCGATCGATCATCGATTGGCCGTCAAATAAAATCTCTCCAACATCTGACGTTTCAAGCCCAGCAATAACTCGTAGTAAAGAAGTTTTGCCAGAACCAGATGGGCCGAGAAGGGCAACCAGTTCACCTGATTGAATATGAAGAGAAACATCTTCTAAAGCTTGAAAGGAACCGAATTTTTTCGATACATTTTTAATGTGGATACTCATGCTGACAATACCTCCTTTAAGTAGATTTTGATTTCCAAGCAACAATATCTTTAACGATAAGTGTAATAATAGCGATCACGCTCATCAGTGAAGCAACGGCAAAAGCTGCTGCAAATTGATACTCATTGTATAAAATTTCAATATGAAGAGGCATTGTATTTGTCATTCCACGAATATGCCCTGATACAACAGAAACAGCGCCAAATTCACCGATTGCCCGAGCATTACAAAGTATAAGGCCATACAATAAGCCCCATTTGATATTTGGCAATGTCACATACCAAAATGTTTTAAAACCATTAGCACCAAGTGAAATGGACGCCTCTTCTTCGGAAGTACCTTGTGTCTGCATAAGAGGAATGAGCTCCCGCGCAACAAAGGGCAATGTGACAAAGATAGTAGCTAGGACAATACCAGGTAGTGCAAAAACAATTTTTATGTCATGCTCAAATAGCCAATCCCCAAATAGCCCCTGTGAGCCAAATAACAAAATAAACACTAAACCTGCAATAACGGGAGATACTGCAAAAGGAAGATCGACGATTGTAAGTAATAGATTTTTCCCTTTAAAGTTGAACTTTGTTAAAGCCCAAGCAGCCATAACGCCAAAGATTGCATTTAATGGTACGGCAATCGCGACGACAGTTAAGGTTAACTTAATAGCTGCCAATGCATCTGGATGTGTGATAGCTGCTACATATACGTCGACTCCTTTTTGAAAGGCAGTGAAAAAAATGGATACTAGTGGAAGCACAATGAAAAATGCTAAAAAAGCTAGCGCAATAAATGTTAGCGTATATCGGACAAAACGTGGCTCTTGTAAGGCAGCAGACTTTGTCACTGCATTATTTTTTTCAGGAGCAACTTGCTGAATAAATGTAGACTGTTCCATAAATACCTCCTAATGTACAAAGCGACGATTTGCCAACCATTGTATTAAATTAATGCTAAATAATAGGATGAAGGACGTGACAAGCATCACCACTGCAATAGCAGTTGCACCAGCATAGTCATATTGCTCGAGCTTAGTCATAATGATTAATGGCGTAATTTCAGTCTTCATCGGCATATTACCTGCGATAAAAACAACAGAGCCATACTCTCCTAGTGCACGTGCAAAGGCTAATGAAAATCCTGTTAAAATGGCAGGAGCAAGCTCTGGAAAAATCACTTTACGAAAGGTTTGTAGACGAGTCGCTCCAAGGCTTGCAGAGGCTTCCTCAACCTCAACGCTAATATTTTGTAAGACAGGCTGCACAGTACGAACGACAAATGGTAGCCCGATAAATGTAAGGGCAATGATAATGCCGAGTGGTGTAAAGGCAATTTTAAAATTAAAAAATTGGCCAATCCAACCATTTGGTGCATAGAGTGACGTTAAGGCAATTCCAGCTACAGCAGTTGGCAAAGCAAATGGTAAATCGACAAGTCCATCGATGATTCGTTTAAACGGAAAGTGGTAGCGTACAAGCACCCATGCGATGATTGTGCCAAAAATAACATTTAATAAACCAGCAGCGAGTGCAGTACTGAAACTTACCTTATAGGAAGCGACTGCACGAGGAGCGGTCACAATATGAACAAACTCCGCCCAGCTTAAGGACATTGTATGAATAAAAATCATCGATAGCGGCAATAAGACTAGCAAGCTAACATATAGCATCGTATAGCCCAAGGAAAGGTGGAAACCTGGAATAATGCGGCGTGTTTTTTTATTAACAGTTAAACTACTCATCACAAGCCTCCTTATTGAGGTACATAAATTTCATCGAATGTACCACCATCTTTAAAATGCTTCGTTTGGGCTTCTCCCCAACCACCGAAATCATCGATTGAAACGAGTTCAAGTTTTGGGAATTGCTCTTGATAATTTGCTAGAATTTTTTCATTTCGTGGTCGATAGTAATTTTTTGCAGCAATTTCTTGGCCACGCTCACTATATAAATGCTTTAAATAAGCCTCTGCTACTTCGCGTGTACCTTTTTTATCAACGATTTTGTCAACGATTGCCACAGGTGGCTCAGCTAAAATACTTAAAGAAGGTGTAATGATATCAAACTCGTCACCCAATTCATGGAGCGATAAATATGCTTCATTTTCCCATGCGATTAAGACGTCACCAATTTTACGTTCAACAAATGTTGTTGTAGCACCGCGTGCACCAGAATCCAGTACTTCTACATTGCTATATAGAGCTTTCATAAATTCTTTTATTTTTGCCTCATCATTTTTATATAATTTCCCTGCATAGGCCCAAGCGGCTAAATAATTCCACCGTGCACCACCAGATGTTTTAGGATTTGGTGTAATGACAGATACATCGTCATTTGTTAAATCACCCCAGTCTTTAATGCCCTTTGGATTGCCTTTGCGTACTAAAAAGACAATAGTAGATGTATAAGGAGAAGAGTTATTTTCAAATTCTGTTTGCCAATCTTTATTTAATAGGTCTCGAGCTTGTGCAATCTCATCAATATCGTAAGCTAGTGCTAGTGTAACAACACCTGCCTCTAGACCATCAATTACAGCTCGCCCCTGTTTACCAGAGCCCCCATGTGATTGTTTTATCGTTACATCTTGACCGGTTTCATCCTTCCATTTTTTTATAAAATCTTTGTTGAATTCCTCGTAAAGCTCACGTGTTGGATCATAGGATACATTTAATAGTTCTACAGATTTTTTTGTATCCTGAGCACCTATATCTTTTTCAGAAGAGCTGCTACCACAACCTGTTAATGTTAGAGCTAATGCAGAGATAAGTACTAACGATTGGAAAAGATGTTTCCTTTTTTTCATAAAATTACGCTCCTTTTTGATTTAGGAAATACAAAAGACCATCTACCAGAACGAATAATAATCGTCTTAAGTAGATGGCCTTCAGATCCTCTGATCAGCATTTTTATATTGGATTGATTCAAAGCTTAGTTATACATTAAACATATATTTCTTATTAGTCAACAAGGAATTAAAAATACATCTTTTGATTATCATCATATGCAAGAGTACAGTATAAAAATTTGGGCTCATTGAAATGAATTATTTGTAAAAAACCTAGTTGACTACTAGGTGTGCTTTAGTATATATTTGGTAATAAGAAAAATGATTGTAGAACGTGGTAGCCAATACTAGTGAACAATCAATCAATTATGCCTCGGCATAATTGCGTCCGGAATCGGCTTTGTGCTTAGTCCTACACGAGGGCCGACACGATGTCGGTCATTTCGGTAATGCCACAGGACGTGGCGTTTTTACCGATGCAGGTCAGTTAGCCGTTATCGCATGGATGCGATGATTTTAGGCTAACATCCTTTGCGAACTCCTTTTCCATCCGCCGGAGGCTTTAACTTATTTCAGTGGATTTTTGGATACCGCTGAAAAGTGACTTAAAACTGCATTCATCTCACCACCTATATAGGTGGGAAACTTCTGCTGAAAGAAGTTAAATAGCTGGCTAGTCAAACTAGAGGCGTTTTAACGAAGACATGTCTATATATGTCTTTCGTTAGAACGCCTTTTTTCGTTAAGAGGGGGATTATATGTTAACATATGCAACTTGGCATGAGCCAACATTGAATTTTCAGGTAGACGAAACCTATAAGGCTGCACTAGAGGTTTTACAGTGGAGTTACGCTGAATATGGCGAGGATATCGTCTATGCATGTAGCTTTGGGATTGAGGGAATTGTCTTAATTGACCTTATTTCAAAGGTGAAGCCCGATGCTACGATCATCTTTTTAGATACAGATGTTCATTTTAAGGAAACATATGAAACGATTGATAAAGTAAAAGAAAAATATCCGAAGCTGAACATTATTATGCAAAAACCAGCACTTACTCTCGAACAACAAGCAGCTCAATATGGTGATGAATTATGGAGTTCTAATCCAAATAAATGCTGCGAAATTCGCAAGATTGTGCCGTTACATGGAGCGTTGGCGGGCGCAAAGGCTTGGATATCAGGGTTACGTCGTGAGCAATCACCAACCCGGCAAAATACGAACTTTATCAATCGTGACGATAAGTTTCAGTCCATTAAAATTTGTCCACTTATTCATTGGACTTGGAAGGATGTCTGGCGCTATGTCTCAAAGCATAGTTTACCGTACAATCCATTGCATGACAGAGGCTATCCAAGCGTCGGCTGCGAGCACTGTACAAAACCGGCATTTACAATGGATGATTTGCGTTCAGGCAGATGGCAAGGGTCTGGTAAAACGGAGTGTGGATTACATGAATAAAGGAGTTTTACCATGCTTGAATATATAGCAATAACAATTAGTTTATTTTTTGCGATGAACATAGGTGCTAGTGGAGCGGCAGCCTCAATGGGAGTTGCTTACGGAGCAGGTGCCATCAAAAAAGCTTGGCAAGCATTGCTCATTTGCTCAGTTGGTGTTTTTTTGGGGGCAGTCCTTGGAGGTGGAGAAGTAGTAAAAACAATCAGCTCTGGCATAATGCCGCAGGAGTACATTACAGTAAAGATTGTCATTATTATTTTGATTTCTGCGACAAGCTCACTATTTCTCGCCAATCTTTTAGGCATCCCATTATCGACAAGTGAAGTGACAGTAGGAGCAGTTGTAGGTGTAGGGATTGCCTACAAAGTGTTATATATTAAATCATTGCTCGTCATCATATCATTTTGGGTAATAGTGCCAATCATAGCGTTTATCATTGCATTTGTCTTTGGGAAGTGGCTGTATAAATTAAGTGTTAAGGGTTGGTTAAAAGATCATTCAATATTAACGATCCTACTTGTGTTCGCTGGATTTTTCGAAGCCTTTTCAGCAGGGATGAATAACGTAGCAAATGCAGTTGGACCTCTCGTTGGTGCAGGAATGATGAGTGTAACAACAGGAATATTGCTTGGTGGGGCATTTGTAGCGCTTGGTGCCATGCTACTTGGAAAACGAGTGCTTGAAACAAACGGGAAAAAAATTATGCGCTTTGAGAAAGCAGAAGGGATACTAATATCGAGTACAGGTGCATTACTAGTCGGTATAAGCTCTATCTTTGGACTTCCCGTGCCGTTAACACAAGTAACATCCTCTTCAATTATCGGAATGGGGATGGCCAAAAACGGAAAACAAATTTTTCATAAGCATATTGTGAAAAAAATAATCCGCATTTGGATTGTTTCTCCAATCCTTTCTTTAGCCATCTCCTATTTTTTAGTACAGCTATTCTTAGAGAAAGATTTCTATATCATCGTACTAATTGGCAGTGTTATTGTTGGAACGCTTGGTGTCATTAGCTTAATGCGAACAATGCGTGAAGAAGAGCGTTCAATATACGATGCGGGAGAAGGAATTTAAATACCCGAATTACTTTTGGATCAACTGGGGTCAAGACCACTTTTAAAGAGGAGTTGTTCAAATCAGAGGTGACCCGGACCACTTGTAAGGAAGCCAGTCAATTCAGAAGAATTCCCAATCATTTCTATAAGGAAGGAATTAATCGAAGAAGCCCAATTTGCCTAAGATGAAAAATCAATGTAAATAAACTTAAATATTAGGCGTATGGATTAGGAAAATATAGGGTTATTATGGGCTGATAAAATGATTTTTTTGTTGATATTTTACTAATGTATGTCCATTTTAACTGATTGTAGCGCAGGGCTACTCGACTCCCGTGGGAAAGCCAGAGCCTTCTAATTAATTATAGTGGATAAAAATGGTTAATTAACACGCTTGATTAAATATAAAACTGAGTAATTCAATAAAATTAGGAGGAGATTTTTATGAGTTTACAACCACATGGTGGACTATTAGTGCAAGCCTTTAATCCAGAAAAGGATATAACGCATATAAATAAAGTTATTGAGCTTGATGCCATTTCACTTAGTGATTTAGAGCTAATTGCTATTGGCGGTTACAGTCCGGTTGAAGGCTTTTTAACGCAGGAAGATTATGAATCAGTTGTTGAACATACACGTTTAGCGTCAGGCGTGGTATGGAGTATTCCGATTACATTACCTGTAGTAAAGGATGTAGCTGCAACATTGCAGAAGGGTGATGAGGCAAAATTAGTATATGGTGATGTTGTTTATGGCGTTATTGAAGTTGCTGACATTTATGAGCCAAATAAACGGAAAGAGGCATTGTTAATATACGGCACCGAGGATTTGGAGCATCCTGGTGTTAAAAAGTTGCATGAACGTCCAAGTATTTATGTGGCCGGAAAAATTACATTAGTAAAACGTCTAGAGCAAAAGTTCCCAGCCTATTCATTTGATCCGTTTGAAACACGCCAGCTTTTTGCAGAAAGGGGCTGGAAAACAATTGTTGGCTTCCAAACACGGAATCCTGTACATCGAGCACATGAATTTATTCAAAAGGCTGCACTTGAAACAATTGATGGGTTATTTTTAAATCCACTAGTTGGGGAAACGAAATCAGATGATGTTTCAGCAGCAATTCGCATGGAAAGCTACGAAGTTTTACTGAAAAATTATTATCCTGAAAATCGTGTGCAATTAGGGGTGTTTCCAGCTGCCATGCGTTATGCAGGACCAAGGGAAGCTATTTTCCATGCACTTGTACGAAAAAATTATGGCTGTACACACTTTATCGTTGGGCGTGATCATGCAGGTGTTGGCGATTACTATGGTACATACGATGCACAAAAAATCTTTGAACAATTTACGGAAGATGAATTAGGAATTATTCCATTAAAATTTGAGCATAGCTTCTATTGCAATAAATGTGAGGGGATGGCAACGACGAAAACTTGTCCACATGAAAGCTCAGCGCATGTCATTTTATCGGGTACTAAGGTTCGTGAAATGTTGCGTAATGGCGAAGTGCCTCCAGGTACATTTAGTCGTCAAGAGGTTGTGGATGTACTAATTAAAGGAATGCGTCAGGAGGTTATAAAGTGAGTTCAAACATCGTTTGGCACGAAGCGTCTATTACGAAAGAGGAGCGTCGTACACAAAACAAGCATAAAAGCTTTATTTTATGGTTTACAGGTTTATCAGCATCCGGAAAATCCTCTGTGGCGAATGCATTTGCACGCCGACTCTTTGAACGTGGCAATCAAGCATTTGTCTTAGATGGTGATAATGTTCGCCATGGCTTAAATAAGGATTTAGGATTTGATGAAGCTGGTCGAAAGGAAAATATAAGACGTATTGGAGAGGTATCTAAGCTTTTTGTAGAAAATGGACAAATTGTTCTAACTGCTTTTATTTCACCTTACCGAGAAGATCGTCAAGTTGTCCGTGAGCTTGTGGAAGCAGGGGAATTTATAGAGGTGTATGTGAAGTGTTCTGTTGAAACGTGTGAAAAGCGTGATCCAAAAGGTCTTTATAAAAAAGCACGTAATGCGGAAATTCCTAATTTTACTGGGATTAGTGCTCCTTATGAAGAACCGGAAATTCCAGAAATTATTTTAGACACAGAACTCCATTCTATCGAAGAATGCGTAGAACAGCTCACAGATATATTAACTTCAAAAGGATATATTTAGGATTACAACCGTACGTTATAGTGATGAGTTTATATTTAATAAATTTCTCATATAAAGAATCTGCTTACTTTTAAGGTGGCAGATTTTTTATATGAGAAATTCTCCTGTTTTAATCGAATTATTCCATATATTGTGAGATGATTAAATCATCAAACGTTATAGGAGATGAAAGAAATGAGCATACATATTCAACTATTAACTAAGGATGTTGTAAACCAGAAATTATTAAATGAAATATTGGAACTATGGAATGAAAATGCGATAGAAACGGCAGATTGTGAATTAGGGGAGAGTGAAAGGAAGGCAATTCAAGAACAGCTAGAACAATATATTGAATCAAAATATGGGGCCATTTATATAGCAACGAATGAAAATAATGAAATGATTGGTTTTGGATTGGCATCGATCAAAAAAGATTTTATTTACGATATGAACTATGGTCAAATAGACGAAGTTTATGTAGTACCAGTATATAGAAGACAGAAGATTGCTAAACGTCTTGTAGATGATTTAGTGAATTGGTTTAATGACGAACATGATACTACTGTAGTAAATGTTTATGTAGATTTAGAAAATGACTTAGCATTAAACTTTTGGGAAGGTATTGGTTTAGAAAAGGAATTTTTTATGCTATCAAACAATTAAAAAAGTGGCCAATGAAGTCTATTCATTGCCACTTTTTTTGTAAAGTTATTTAATGCCTTGTTCCTTTTTCATTCGAACAATTTCAGGACCAAGCTCGTCGTGTACTGTGCCTTTCCAAGGCTTTACACCAGCGATGTATGAGGAGCGAGTCATAATATGTCCTCCAACAGGACCTGTGATGAACAGGAACAGTATACCAAGCAAAATGCGGGGGTTAAAGTGATCTTCAATGAGCCAGAAGTGAAAGAATACGCCAATAAGTACGCACATGACACCGAGCGTTGCGCTTTTTGAAGCAGCGTGAGCACGTGTGTACAAATCAGGTAAACGGACAAGACCAATGGCAGTCACGACAATAAATAGCACCCCGATAGAAATGAAAAAGATAACTAAACTATTAGCGAGTATTGTCACGTTTAATGATATCTCCTTTCTCTATGAATTTAGAGAAAGCAACCGTACCGATAAACGATAAGATCGCTAACAATAATATAATCTCCAGAAAGAAGCTTGTTTCAACCAATACTGAAAACAGTCCAATTAGCGAGATGACTGATACACCTAATGAATCCAATGCTACCACACGGTCGGATGCAGAAGGTCCTTTTACCATTCGATAAATAACTGCAACCATCGATAAGCAAATCACCACAATTGCAGTAATAATAAACGTTGTCATGATTTACTCACCTCCAAAATCGCTTTCTCAAATGAATCCCGAATTGCAGTAATTGCTTCATCGACATCACTCATGTCTATAGCATGTACATACAACGTTTTTGCATCATCTGATACGTGCACTACTACAGTACCAGGTGTTAACGTAATGAGACTCGATAATAATGTAATTTCCCATTCTTGTGTTAAAACAGTAGGATAGGCAAAGAACGCAGGCTGCATATCCAACTTTGGCTTTAAGACCACTCGAAGCACTTGTATATTCGCTAACACTAACTCTTTTAAAAAGAGTAAAGTCAGTTTAATGATTGCCCATATGCGGTAGACGTAAAGACGGGTTGTAAAAAATCTACGCATAATAATGAGTAATACAATACCGAGAATGAACCCAATGATAAAGCCTGTTGCTGTGTAATTAGAAGAAAGGAACATCCAAACAAAGGCAAGCATAACATTTAAAATAATTTGAAATGCCATATCACTAATCCTCCTTCAATACAGCATCTATATAAATAGATGGATCACTTAATAGTTTTGCTGCATCGTCCATAAATGGGGTAATCCATTCAGAACCAACACCATAGGCTACGGTAATGAGCACTAGAATAACAGTAGGCACGAATAATGTATGATAGACTTTTTTATCGACAGTACCTGTCGTTTCTTTTTCCTCACCCCAAAAGGCATAAAGGAAAATACGAATAACTGACAATAACACGAGAAGTGACGAAGCTAAAATAAAAATACTGCTCCATTTACTGCCTGCTTCAAAGCCTCCCTGAGCAATTAACAGCTTTCCGACGAAGCCGCTAAGTGGGGGAATCCCTGCTAAACCAAATGCTGCAATTAAATAGAACCAACCGAGGGCAGGATATTTATTCATAAGACCGCCCATTTTTCGTAAATCAGATGTGCCCGTAATGTAAATCACTATACCTATCAACATAAAGAGCGCTGCTTTTATAAGCATGTCATGAATTAAATAGAACATGGCACCTTTTAGGGCGATTTCATTCATTTGAGATACACCGAATAAAATAACACCTACAGCAATGACGATATTATAGATAATGATAAGCTTCACATCGTGATAGGCAAGAGCACCGATACAGCCCGCAATAATTGTTGCAACTGCTAATGCCATTAGTAGATCATGCGTATATGATAAATCATGAACGAAGAACAATGTATATGTTCGAGTAATCGCGTAAATGCCAACCTTTGTTAATAGTGCACCAAATAGCGTTAGCACTGGTATTGGAGCTGCCGCATAAGAAGTTGGAAGCCAGAAGTATAGAGGAAAAATAGCCGCTTTTAACCCAAATACCATTAAAAATAGTACAGCTATAACCGTAACAATACCTGGCTGATTAATGTCAGCAATTTTTACTGCAATATCTGCCATGTTTAATGTACCTACTACTGAGTATAGGAAGGCAACTGTTATAACAAATAATGCAGATGAAATAACATTAATTAAAATATATTTAATGGAACCTTTAAGCTGTCCTTTTTCGCCCCCAAGAACGATGAGCAAATAAGAGGCCATTAACAATACCTCGAAGAATACGAAAAGGTTAAAAATATCGCCTGTCGTAAATGCCCCGTTAACCCCAGTTAAAATAAACATGATTCCAGGATAATAGAAGAAGCGTTCACGTTCCTTAGTGATGGAACCAAAGCCATACCAAACAACAAAGATGGCAATCAGTAGCGTTGTTGTGACAAGTAGTGCGGACACCATATCTGAAACCATCGTTATACCATACGGCACAGGCCAGTCACCGAACGTCACCTTTTGAATACCATCATTCTTCACCTTTATAAGCAGTGAAATGGCTGATATAAGTGCAAGTCCTATTCCTAGTAATGCGAATGAACGTTGGTATTTTAAATTTTTTTGCCCAAACATTAAAATCATGCCGAAGAAAAACGGGATGATGATGGGCAGTAGAAGGAAGTTATTCATCCTCATCACTTCCTCTCATTAAGCTTATATCATCTGTCTCGAGTTCTTGGTAAGAACGGTAAGCAAGTACAAGGAAGAAAGCAGTTACCCCAAAGCTAATAACAATCGCAGTTAAAATAAGCGCTTGTGGTAATGGGTCTGCAAAAGTTTTTGCCCCTTCCTTTAAAACAGGTGGTGCTTCTCCACCAAGCCCGCCCATCGTTAAAATGAGAAGATGAGCACCATGACTTAAAAGACCTGTCCCGATAATAATACGCAATAAGCTTTTGGATAAGATTAAATAAACCGCTGCCATAAACAAAAAGCCAATGACAAACGCCATAATTATTTCCATTATTCATCCTCCCCAATCGTTTGAATAATGGTCATCGTAACGCCGACAACAACCAAATAGACACCGCTATCAAAAAGCATAGCCGTGTGTAATGACTGTTTGCCTAGAAGCGGTAAATCGAAATAATCAAAGAAATGTGTGAAAAACGGTTTACCTACAAACATTGGGAAAGCGGCTGTTGCTAGGGCTAGAAGTAAGCCAATTGCAGTTAAATACGTATAATTTATTGGTAAAACTTTACGAACCGTATTTAAATCAAAGGCAAGGACTAAAAGTACGATAGCACTCGATGTTAAAAGTCCACCGACGAAGCCGCCCCCAGGTGTGTAATGACCAGCAAGGAAGATATGAATGGAGAAGAAGAAAATAATGAAGAATACAATTTTTGTTGTAAATTGTATAATGACATCATTTGTTTTCATGCGATTTCTCCTTTCTATTCATGCGTAGCTTAATCATTGCTAAAATGGCCATGCCGGCAATTCCTAGCACTGTAATTTCAAATAATGTATCAAAGCCACGGTAGTCTACTAAAATTACATTGACAATGTTTCCACCGCCAGCTTCTGAATAAACTGTTTCCTCATAATACTTCGAAATCGTTGGAATCAATTTTTGTGAATGTGCAGACAGTGCTATAAGCGTAACCATAACACCGACAGCAATGGAAACAATTGCCCGATTCAATTGGAATCTCATGCGCTCTTCTCGTTTTCCAAGCTTCGGTAGATGATAAAACGCTAGTAAAAATAGCGCTACAGAAATCGTTTCAATGACAAGTTGTGTTAATGCTAAATCAGGAGCATTAAAAATAACGAAGAACAATGCTACTGTGTAGCCGACAGCACCAAGGCCTATAATCGCTGTTAAGCGTGACTTTGCCAGAATTGTAATAGCTGTTCCAATGACTAATACTACGACTAAAATGATTTCGTAAGGACGAATAGGTGCAGTATCTTGGAAGGAGACTGTAAAGGCCTTCTTCACAAATAAAGAACCTATGACAATCGCTGCAATACTACTAAACATATATAGCAGGTAATGACGCATAGAGCCCGTCATATATAGACGTGATACACGATTTAACCCTACGTCTAGTCCAAGCATTATTTTGTCGTATGCATTATTCAATGTTAAAGATCGTGGGAATTTTTGATAAATACCCTGCCATTTCGGTAATGATACAAACAATAGAACCCCAATAATTATTATGCCAAATGTCATGATTAATTCAGGTGTAATTTCACCATGCCAAGCCGCCACGTGAATATTAATATCCTTTGGTGAATCATATAAGAATGGCTGAATAGCTTGTACTGCTGGCTTTACAAAAGTATCCCCTACTAGGTTCGGAATAAAGAATATTGTTACCACTAATGCTGCTAAAATCATCGGTGAAATCAGCATGCCAATCGGTGCCTCATGTGGTTTATGAGGTAATTTCTCTGGTGTATATTTACCAGTAAATGTTCTAAAAACAAAATAGAAGCTGTAGACAAATGTGAAAATACTAGCAACCCAAGCGACAATCGGGAAGAGTGCTCCCCATGTGTCAAAGCCAAAAAATTCAAAATTTTGCAGTGCAAGCATTGCTGTTAAAAACATTTCCTTACTTAAGAAGCCGTTAAATGGCGGTAGACCAGCCATTGATAAGCTTCCGATTGCCGCAACTGTAAAGCTAAGCGGCATAATACTCATTAAGCCACCAAGCTTACGAATATCACGTGTACCTGTTTCATGATCGACAATACCTGCAATCATGAATAAGCTTCCTTTAAATGTTGCATGGTTGATCAGGTGGAAGATCGCCGCAAAAGCAGCAAATTTAATCGTATCTGTTGCCCCATTGCCATGAAATGCTAAGGCACTAGCTCCGAGCAATGACATAATAAGGCCAAGCTGACTCACTGTAGAGAACGCAAGGATTCCTTTTAAATCTGTTTGTTTCACAGCGAAGAACGAACCCCAGAATAGCGTTAAAATACCTACGCCTGTAACGAGCCATACCCAAAGCTCAGAAACTGCGAAAATTGGTGTAAAGCGTGCAACTAAATAAATACCTGCCTTTACCATTGTTGCAGAGTGAAGGTATGCACTTACTGGTGTTGGCGCTTCCATTGCATCTGGTAACCAAATGTAGAATGGGAATTGTGCAGATTTTGTAAATGCGCCTAAAAGTATTAAAACGAGTGACCAAGTGAACATTGGATGCTGCACTAAATTAGGTGCCATGACAATAAGTTCACGGATTGAATACGTTCCCCCCATTAAATACAGAAGGATGAATCCCCCTAACATCATTAAGCCGCCGCCGACTGTAATCATCATTGATTTAAGTGCACCAAAGCGAGATGCATCACGAGAATACCAGTAGCCAATTAGTAAAAATGACGAAATGGATGTTAGCTCCCAAAAGAAGTACAAAGAAATTAAATGATCTGACTGTACTACTCCTAGCATTGCGGTCATAAATAGTAATAAGTAAACATAAAAATTATGTAATCTTTCTTTATGTTTGTCTAAGTAAAAAATAGAGTAAAGTACGACTAACGAGCCAATTCCGGTAATTAGTAATGAGAATAGCAAGCTAAGTCCGTCTAAATAAGAAACGACGGAAATATCAAGCGATGGAATCCAAGGAAGCTCTTCAAGAAAAACTTTACCATCTGCTACTTTTGCGATATATGAAGCGTAAATAATCGCGAGTGTAGCAGGGACTGCAAGAACAAACCAGCCTGTGTGAATATTTTTAATGCGTTTATATAAAAATGGCACAAATATTGCAGCAAGCATTGGAATGAAAATATAAAGTACTTGTAACAAAAAAATCCTCCTTTATGCAAGTAAGTAGGTTAATTATAACGCACTTTTTGTATGAATGCATATGCACTCATAGGATTTAGCTTGCGATAGTGGAAGAATTTTGGATATATTATAAATAAGAAGTTATCAATAAAAATAGAGGAAAAAATTTTTTATGAAAAACCCTTATATTTATGGTTATCTACCATTAATCACGATTTTGTTATTTAGTTTGACGTTTGGTATGTATGCTGTAAGTGAATCATTGCAAGTTTTTCATGCAATTGGTGTATATTCTGGCATGCGGGAGTTTTTATCCGATTTCGAGCTCCGTGTTTTTTTACTAATTGTTTTTGCGGGAATCTTTTTTATGTTATTTTCAGCATTAAAATTAGTAGGGGAAACTATTCATGAGCTTGGAATGTTATTTTTCTCAAAAGATAATGATGGTGCGACAGTTCATCAAGCGCGAGGCGGATACATCATATTATTAGTTGGTGCAATATGTTCAGCTTTCGCTATTCAATTTATTTACGTTTTAGTAGGTATTTTTGTCTTAACCGTTTTTATCTACTTTATTTACCTTATCTATAAAATGAGTCAGTTTATGTCGATGGGTGGAACGATTGGCTTACTAGTATTTGAGCTATTTATGTGGACAATACTATTATCGCTAATAATTTATGTTGTTTTAAAATTGTATAATGGCATCTTGGCAAGCTTACCGTTTGCACATTAAATGGGATCATCACTAAAACGTGTGGTTGATTTCCGTTCCGACTGGGCGCTTTGTTGTTGCTGTCGCTACGCTTTCGCACAGAGCAAAGCTTCCTGGGGGCGTCCGATGAGCCGCTTCACTCGTGATGCTCGCTCCAGGGTCTCGGGCCAACACGATGTTGGTCACGAAGGTGTTATCACAGGATGTGATGCTTTTAGCCTTCGTTCCTCTATTGCTAATCCCCAAGGAGTCGCCAAGCCTCCACTACAATCAACTTATTTACACAGTAGATGTTTTAACAAAAGTCATCCATAACTTTTGGTGATGAACCATTAAATTTAAAATTACATAGAAACGTTAAAGCAATGAAAGGAGCGGCCCAGAGTGATGAATTTCACTTAGGGCTGCTCCTTTTCATTGAGGATTTATGACTATTTACTGTAGTAAAACATTAAATAGTTGATGGTGAATCTTATAGTCTTCTAATCTTTCCATAGATTGTGGCTTATCATAACCCAGCCAAACTGCTGCTGTGTATTCATCGTTTAATCCTGCAAGCCAGTAGTCGCGATAGTTGTTAGTTGTTCCTGTTTTCGCACCGATATAGTTACTTCTACTATAAACGCCTTGTCCTGTACCTCGAGTAACAACATCTGAAAGGATTGAACGCATATTCTTAACAGTTTTCGGTGACCAAATTTGATCGCGTGCTGGATCCCAGCTGTAAAGCTCCGTTCCATCAGCCGCTGTTACTTTACGGATGCTATGGGCCTGCACGTATGAGCCATCTATAAAGCTTGTATAAGCGTCTGCTAGCTCAAGTGCTGTAACACCATACGTTAAGCCTCCCAAGGAGACAGCGTAATTATGGTCTTTTGCCACGATGGAGCGGAAGTTAAAGCGATCTAAATAACTAAATGCTGTATCAATTCCGATTGTGTTCAACAGACGGAGAGCCGATGTATTGTAGCTATATTGAAATGCTACTCGAATGGGTACATCACCGTATTTAAAGCCGCCATAGTTTTGTGGACAAAATGAACCGACACAATAACTGCCACCACTCACTATAGAATCAGGTGTATGTGCTGTCGTTTCAAAGAAAGGTGCATATACCGCTAATGGCTTAAAGGCAGAGCCTGGCTGACGCGTTCCTTGAAAGGCTCGATGATAACCAAACTTTTCATAGTTTTTCCCTGCATAAAGACTAACTACTTCACGGGATTTATTATCAATAACTGCTCCGGCTGCTTGTAATTTGCCTGAGCCTAGAATGGCAGTCATCTTTTTCTCATCATTTGCTTGTTTGTCTGGATTAAGCGCTGTATAAATCGTTAATCCATTTTGAAATAATGTTTTGAGTCGATTGTCTAGCTGCGCTTTGATTTTTTTCTTTTCTTCTTCGCTTTGTGTTTTTGCAAGACGATCCGCATAGCCTTCTTTTTCTGCAACTAACCATTTAAGCTCTTGTAGGACGTAAGTGCTGTACATAGGGTAGCTTTGCGCTTTATTCTTTACATTTAATGTTATCGTTTCAGCTTTATGTGTATTAGCATCTTCTTTTGTAATAGCGCCGCTCGTTGCGAGTGTATCTAATAACCGCTCTTGTCTAGCTTTTGTTTTATCAAAATTTTTTAAAGGATTATAAAGTGAGGGATTATTTGGAATAGCCGCAATAAATGCAATTTCAGCTATAGATAATTCTTGGAGTGGTTTTTGAAAATAATAGGTAGCTGCTCCGCCAATTCCATAAACTTGATTGCTAAAATAGGCTTCATTTAGATACATCGTTAAAATTGCGTCTTTATCAAATTCTTTCTCAAGCTCATAGGAATAAAATACTTCTGTTAATTTTCGCTCATATGTTTTTTCATCGGATAAATAACGCATACGAACGAGTTGTTGTGTAATAGTGCTGGCACCTTGAGACGTTGAATTTGTGCTTGAGTTAGCAACAACTGCACGAACGATAGCACTGAGGTCAAAGCCGATATGCTCATAAAAATGAGCGTCCTCACTAGCGATGAAAATTTCCTGGGCAATTTTTGGGATTTCTTGTAGTGTTAGAGGTTGCCTCCATTCGACATATTCCTCGCTAAATGTATTGCCGTTTTGATCAATAAGTGTTACTGGAAGCTGTGGTTGAACTTCCGGTAAGTGAATAGCGCTAGCAATTTGCTTCTCATGCGCTTTTGCCGCATGGATTTCCGTCCTAATATTTGTACTAATCCACCAAAGGACAGGTAAGGATAGTAAAATGATAATAAAACCAAAAGCCTTTTTCATGTGTGCCTCCACTCTAAATATGAGTCACTCAAAAGAATAACATATTTTGGATGGTTTCCAAATACTCGTTCCGACCTATTTGCACTTTATCAAAAACCTTGGCTAGCAGTATGAACAACTCTTGGTATGTTTAAATACGATAATAAATTTTCATAAAGTAAGTTCGTCATCATAACGTGGGGGTGATTTCCGTTCGGCTGGGCGCTTTGTTGTTGCTGTCGCTACGCTTTCGCACAGATAAAACATTGTTGCTGTCGCTACGCTTTCGCACAGATAAAACATTGTTGCTGTCGCTACGCTTTCGCACAGTAAACACCCGCTACGCTGCAGGGTCTCGGGCCAATAGGATGTTGGTCACGAAGGCGTTATCACAGGACCTGATGTTTTTAGCCTTCGTTCCTCAACTTGCTCGCTCTAGAGTCTCACCTATTACACCGTCCATAAGGAGTCGCCCAGTCGGAACGGAAATCAACCCCACACTTTGCTTATTAGCCAAAAAGTTAAAAGTGCAAAAAATCGTCAATACTTTGGTGAAGAAAACCATTAAGAAGTATGTTAGACTAAAATGAGGTCAGAAATGATAGTATTATCATTTTCATTGAAACTGAAATTTTACTTTTAAAGGAGAGACTTCAATGTTTCCACAATTAACAACAGAAGTACTTGAAGGCGAAGTACTTGTAGAAATGAAAACAACATTAGGTGCCATCAAAATTAAATTATTCCCTGAGCATGCACCGAAAACGGTTGAAAACTTCTTAGGCCATGCAAAATCTGGTTACTACGACGGCATCATTTTCCACCGTGTAATCCAAGACTTCATGATTCAAGGTGGTGACCCAACTGGTACAGGTATGGGCGGTGAATCAATCTGGGGTAACTCTTTCGAGGATGAATTCTCTGATAGCGTATTTAATCTTCGCGGTGCACTTTCAATGGCAAATGCGGGTCCAAACACAAATGGTTCACAATTCTTTATCGTACAAATGAAGCACCTTCCAAGTGATATGCTTCGTCAATTACAAGGTGCTGGCTTCCCAGAAGAGATTATTGAAGCATATGCTCAAAATGGTGGTACTCCTTGGTTAGACCATAAACATACAGTGTTTGGTCATGTTGTTGAAGGTATGGACATCGTTGACAAAATTGCAGACGTAGAAAAAGACATGCGCGATAAACCAGTAGAAGATGTGAAAATCGAGTCAATTACAGTTTTTGAATAATAATTGTAAGGACGTGTAAAACATGAAACATTTAATGTATCAATTTTTATATTTCCCAGAAGATAAATCAGGCTATGTTCCTGCAGCTTTTGAATTTTTAATAATGCTTATATTATGTATTGTTGTCTTTACCGTTTTCCGTAAGATTTCTAAGAGACAAGAAATGAAATCAAAGGAACTCGAAGCACGTATTCTTTCAGAGAAAAATAATACAAACAATCAGCAAAATATTTAACTTCTTTCATTGGGTGTCCAAACACCCAAATGAAAGAAGTTAAGCCTCCAGACGCAATTATGCGGAGGCATAATTGATTGTACCAGATGCCTCGCAGCCATTAAGGATTGCGAGGCATCATATTTTCTCATTAATCTCATGTTAAAATTTTATCTTCGCTCCATTCTTCAAAAACTTAAACTCCATATGAGATATAATTCTAAACAAAAAAGGATACCTCAAAAAAACCTTGAGATATCCTTTGCTATTTATTTCCTATTACTGAAGTACTTGCTTAAAGCGCTGAACACCGTCTTTCACTGTCTCAAATGAGCAAGCAACGTTCATACGCAGGAAGCCGCGACCCTCTTCGCCATATTTTGTACCTGGCTCTAATGCTAGTTTGCCATGTTCAAGCAATCGTTGCATGAATTCATTTTCATCAAGTTCTAATTCTCGATAATCAATCCAAAGTAAATAAGTGCCTTGAGGTTTTGTAATATGGATTCCAGGTAATTGTTCTAATTCGGCAATCACATAGTCCATATTAGCTGAAATGTAAGGTAGCATTTCGTTTAACCATGGCGAACCTTCTGTATAAGCGGCTTGAAGTGCCACAGCGGCAAAAGTATTTAATGAGCCTTGCCCGCTAGCCATATGAACTGCTTCTAGTAACATTCTCTTTTTCTTATCTGTCACGATCATATAGGCAACTTGAATCCCAGCTAGGTTAAATGTTTTTGTCGGTGCCATACATGTAATAATGCGATCAATTTCATCGCCAGCGATTTTTGCTAATGGCGTATGTTTTGAGCCATCTAACATTAAATCAGAATGAATTTCATCGGAAATAATTACTACATCATATTTTGCACATAGTCGTACAATTTCCTTTAATGTAGCTTCATCCCATACATAGCCACCGGGATTATGTGGATTACACAATATGTAGGCTTTCACATTTTGAGCAAGTGCTTGCTCAAAGGCTACAAAGTCATAGACATATGTCCCGTCTTTTTCTACTAAAGGACAATTAACAACCTCTCGGCCATTGCTTTTTGGGATGTTATAGAATGGTGGGTAAACAGGTGATGAAATAAGAACTTTATCTCCTGGATTAGTAAATGCCATAATACTATCGGCTAAAGCAGCGACAACACCATTACAGAAAACAATGGATTCTTTTTCAATGTGCCAATCATGTTGAGTATTTTGCCAGTCTACGATTGCCTGTACGGCTTCATCGCTAACAAAGCTATAGCCAAAAACAGTCTTTTCAGCATGCTCTTGCAGCGCCTTTGATACAGCTAATGGCGCAGCAAAATCCATATCAGCTACCCACATTGGGAGTATGCCTGAAGCATCTTGTAGCCCATATACGTTTTCCATTGCGTCCCATTTTACAGAGTTTGTACAACGACGGTTAATAGTTTGATCAAAAATAGACAAGCAAATCACTCTTTTCTTTTTTATTTACTATGGTATCATACGAGTATGATAAAAGGATAATAGGTGAGTATTTTGGAAAATATAAAAATGAATCAAGCAGCCGTACATCTGCTAGAGGAGTGGGATCCATTCCACTTAGGTCCAGATCATTATGATACTGAAACCGCAGATGTTGTAGCAGCATTGCAAGGTATCGACGATCCATCTGTTCTTGCAAAGGTTATTCAAGAAACATATGAGCATTCGTTTGAAGAATGGATTCCGTATGAAGATTGTGTAGCCATTTCATACAAACTTATTGCGATAAAATTTGAAGCAAAATGCATTATTTAACTTCTTCAAAAGGTGAAAATACCTGAGTGACCAATATTGTATTGGTTTAACTTCTGGTGGATGCACAATTATGTTTTTGCTTTTCTATAGAAAACGAGGTTGTCTTTTAATTATGAGACAACCTCGTTTTTTTAGCTATAAAAATAAAGCTATTTTAAACATTAGTAAAATCCCCTGGATGAACATAATTATTATCGCCATTGTTAAAAGTTTACAAAGTCGAAAATAAAGCGATCTAAAATTTTTACATCGGATAAAATGCCGAATGATAGTGCACTTGGATTTTCTACCCGCGAAGTACAAGGGAATCAACCACACGGTATGATGGGAATCCAAAATATATTTAAATATGTAACAATTGGGAGTAATGGTTCGTTACATATGTAAAGGGGGGATGACTGTGACAGAAACCGAATTAATAGAACGGGCTCAGCAAGGAGACAAAGGCGCCTATATAGAGCTAATCCGAATACATCAACGAACAGTTGAAAAGTTTGCTTTTCAATGCGGCGTACATAGTAATGATTTAGCAGATGTTTCACAGGAGGTATTTGTGAAGCTCTATCGTTTTTTACATCAATTTAAGCAGGATCGTTTTACGACATGGCTCTATAAAATCACATTGAATGCAACGCGTGATTATTATCGCAAAGAACAACGAGAGCAAGCAAAGGAAGAAAGACTAAGTGCACAGCAACAAATACCCGCATCTTCAGCAGAAAAGCATGTCCTTAATTTTGAAGAGGATAGGCTATTACATAATGCTATTAATGAACTCGATGAAAAATATCGTTATCCACTTATATTATTTTACTTCCATGAATTAAAGTATGAGGAGATAGCAGAGGTACTAAATATTTCGTTATCAACAGTCAAAGTTCGTATATTACGTGCAAAGGAAAAGCTCAAAGCGGTGATCATGCAGGAGGGGAGTGTTGAAAATGGATGATAAACAGTTTGAAAAACGAATGGAGCTTCTAAAAAAATCCTATGATCGCATGGAACAAAAGTTAGATCCAGAAACCGTTTTCGCACAAATTGAGGCAGAAGATGCAACACAACAATCGCAAGAAACAGTAATAACAAAAAAGCCCCCTTCAAGATGGCAAAAGCCGGCAGTCTGGATAGCATGCATGGCAAGTGTACTTTTAGTAGGTGTTCTCGTTTCGTCGTATGTGATTAATCAATCAGAAAACGCAAATAGTGAAGATGATCTTTCTCAGGAAGAGACACAGGAAGCTGGAACTAAAAAATGGGTCGAGAATATTACTAAAAAGTATAATAGTAAAAAAGAACAAATAAGAAGAGAGTTAAAAGTTTCTATTGATGAACTAAATGCCTTTGAATTTATTAAAAATGCTGATGCTAAGTTAGACTTTTACACAAGAAACAATTTACATTTACTCATTAATGATAACCAGTATTTAGAAAATGCAGAAGAAAGTGTTCTTAATGAATTGATGACACCTAGGAGAGCTTTAGAAGCTATTAATGGACGGGAAAAATTATCTTTTGATGAATCATTTGAGATTTATCACTTATATGAAAAAACGGTCCTGGAACTTGAAGGTTTTTATAGTAATCTTCTTGTGCAATATGAACCTCTCTCAAAGAAGGAAGTGGATAACAATCAATATCCATCAGATTTAAATGCAATTATTGAAGCTGCGAACAATCAATTTATGGAACTGAAAGTAGATGATCAAGGTTCGTTTTATTTTAAGGCTAATCCGATTAATGGTGAATTTGCACAGGATTCTATTCAGCAATTACATCCTGATATTTTTGGTTACTTCGAGTATTTAGAAAAGGGGCATTTATTATTAGCAGATGATTTAAGGTATACGCGGGAAGAAACGGCTAAATCTTTGAAAATAATGGAGCGCTCGTTACTAGCGGATATAAACTCAGGTTCATCTACTTATGAGGTTCTAAGACAAAGCTATAAAAATACATGGTTGGTATTGTTGAAAGGAACGGAAACCTATCCTGCTTTAACAAAAGATGGGAAACCACATCAAGATTATATGAATTTCTTACAAAAAGTAGCTGATGGGAAGTACGGGGAAGTTATGAAAAAAACTGCTTCAACAATTTTGATTGAGCTACTACAGAACAATCACTCAGATACTTTAGCTCAGTTAACAGTCTACGATATTTGGACAATGATATTGCAAAATCAAGAAACGGAAGGATTTGTTAATAATAGTGATTTTACTATTGTAAGTATTGATGAATCAGAGATAAAGAGTATATATGAGCAGTATAAAAAAAGTGATACTGAAACATTTATCGATCAACTACGACCATTGAATTTGGTTTCTCTTTTTTTATATGCAAAAACTATAGGGGATGAATCTTTAAAAAAAGCTATATTAATGCCTGAAGCAAATATTAATACAAGTGTGTTAGACAAAGTTAAAAGTTTGGATATTTTTAGTCAATTAGGGGAATATGATGGTATTTATCCAATGGTTGCTGTTCGTGTTTCAGGAGAGTATCAGGATATGTACGGTAGACAAATTTTTATTAAATTATCGAAAAACAAAGAAGGTAATTATCGCATATCAGGGATCGCTGATTGATGGGATGATTTTTTGCCCCACTTATTTACGTATGTTATAATTTATGGTGATATATACGTAGCAAACAAAAAGAAAGTGGGCAAAGTTTATGGAAAAAAAATATGAATTAGGAGACGTGTTGAACGGAAAAGTTACAGGTATACAGCCGTACGGTGCATTTGTTGCGCTTGATGAAGATACACAAGGCCTTGTACATATTTCCGAAATTACGTACGGCTTTGTAAAGGACGTTAGTGAATTTTTGTCAGTTGGGCAAGAGGTAGAAGTGAAGATACTTGAAATCGATGAAGATGCTGAAAAAATTAGTTTATCGATTCGTGCTTTGCAGGAGCGCCCGGCTACATTGCGTAAAAAAGATGCGCCACCACGTAAATCATTGCAGGACCGTGTAGATGAATCGGATGCGAATGGTTTTAATTCCTTAAAAGATAAATTACAAGACTGGATCGAGCAGTCAGGACAATAACTGTCTATTAATGCGAGATGAAAAAACGAGGGTGCTTTCAAATATGAAGGTATCCTCGTTTTTTAGTATTTAATTATAGCGAATTTTTTATTTTTCGAATTCGGTACTGTAGGTTTTGACGACTCATGCCAAGTGCAGTAGCGGCCTTTGTAATATTGCCTTCATATAAATTTAAGACGTTTTGCACATAATAGGATTCGGCTTCACGTAAATAAGCATCGAGCGGCATAACATCATTCTGTTGCTGGAACATAAAAAATTCCGGCTCGTGATTAGATACGCCTTGCTGCTGTACTTTGAAGCGGAAATGCATTGGTAATAAATCTGAGGTAACTGTTGATTCAGTAGTCATAAATGACACCGTTTCATCTAGTAACAGCTCAAGCTCCTTTAAATTTCCTGGCCAATCATATTGCAAAAATAAATCCTGTACATCAGGTGATAATTCCGTGACATTTGAAGCAAATCGTTCTTGATGGCGGTTAAAGTAATCATCTACGAATGGAAGAATATCTTCTTTTCGATCTGTTAAATTAGGAATGGAAATGGCCATCGTTGCAAAGAAATAATACAGTGATTTTGACAGTTTATCTTCTGCGATTAAAGTAATGGGATCACTTCCTACACTGCCAATGAGCATGTATTTTGACTGTGGAAGAGACTGTAATACCTCTAATAGTTGCTCTTGAATATCTAGACTTAAAAAATCAATGCGTTCAAAGAAAAAAGTGTATGGCTTGTCATCCTGTAAGAGCTCCTGTAATTTATCTAAAACAGATTGAGCAGAGCGACGACTCACTAGAGTTACAAATGCTTCAGGGTCAGTCGAAGCTGCATGATGTATACCTTCTGCTACTAAATCTTTTCCTGTACCTGATTCACCAATTAATAATACTGGCAATTTCACAGCTGCTGCTTTCTTGGCATTTGCGATAACTTGTCGCATCGAATCAGAAACAGCTGTTATCATATCGAATGTTAAAGGTTCACCATATCGACGAAGAGGCTGATAAACTAGCTTTTCGAGTGATGTAATGTCCCGAGCAAACTCGATAGCTCCAATTAGTTTATTTTCAACATATAGTGGAAAAGTATCGTTAATCGTTGTTATTTCATGACCATTTTTATTCCAGTATGTTTGTTTTACATTAACTTCTTTTTTACCTGTTTGTAACACACGCATTAAAGTACTTTCATGCTGGCGGAAAGAAAACATCTCAATAACAGAACGATCGGCTAATTCATCAAAATGAAATCCCTCAATTTCTTTCATCTTCGTATTATAAATAATTGTTTTGCCAGAAAGGTCTACAGCATGTATACCAACAGTTACATTTGTTGCGATAAACTCATAAAAAGGGAGTAAAGGTTCGGAATTTTTCATAAAATGTGCACCTCAAAAATTTTTTACTTGAAATATGCAACGAAATTTTGCATTATAATAAGTGTAAGAATATTCTAAACGCAAAGATATTTTGCGTCAACGTTTTTGCACGTATCAATTATGCCTCGGCATAATTGCGTCCGGATTCGGCTTTGTGCTTGCACAAAGAACTCCATTCCGAATTCCGTGACATCCGCCGGAGGCTTTAACTTCTTTCAGCGGGCGTTTGGACACCCGCTGAAAAGCAACTTAAAACTAGCATTGATCTCACCACCTTAGGTGGGAGACTTCGGCTGAAAAAAGTTAAAACACATCTCACGAGGGAGGATTTAGTATGATTTCATACAAACACGAACCATTCACAGATTTTACTCAAGAGGCAAATTACAACGCATATTTAGAAGCATTAAATAAAGTCGAAAGTTATTTAGGTCAAGACTACCCACTTATTATCGGTGGCGAACGTATTACGACAGAAGATAAAATCGTTTCATATAACCCTGCAAAGAAAACAGAAGTAATTGGTCGCGTATCAAAAGCAAACAAAGAACTAGCTGAAAAAGCGATGCAAGCTGCAGACGAAACTTTTAAAACTTGGAAAAAAGTAGATCCAGCTATTCGTGCAGACGTACTATTCAAAGCAGCGGCAATTATCCGTCGTCGTAAACATGAATTCTCTGCACTTTTAACAAAAGAAGCGGGTAAACCGTGGGCTGAAGCTGATGCAGATACTGCAGAAGCAATTGATTTCTTAGAATACTATGGCCGTCAAATGCTACGTATTAAAGAAGGTCAACCTGTAGAGAGCCGTCCTGGTGAATATAACCGTTATGACTATATTCCACTAGGTATTGGTATTGTTATTTCGCCATGGAACTTCCCATTCGCAATTATGGCAGGGACTACAGTTGCTGCTTTAGTAACAGGTAACACTGTATTATTAAAACCAGCTTCAACAACTCCTGTAGTTGCTTATAAATTTATCGAAGTGTTAGAGCAAGCTGGACTTCCAGCAGGTGCTGTGAACTTTGTACCAGGTTCTGGTGCAGAAGTAGGTGACTACTTAGTGGATCATCCGAAAACGCGCTTCATTAGCTTCACTGGATCTCGTGATGTAGGCTTACGTATTAATCAACGTGCATCTGTTTTAAATGATGGTCAAATTTGGATTAAACGTGTTATCGCTGAAATGGGCGGTAAAGACACAATCGTTGTTGATAAAGAAGCAGATTTAGAGCTTGCAGCACAATCTATCGTAAAATCAGCATTCGGCTTCTCTGGTCAAAAATGTTCAGCATGTTCTCGTGCTATTATCGTTGAAGATGTATATGACACAGTTGTTAATCGTGTAATTGAGCTTACTAACACGTTAACAGTTGGTGATCCAACAGACTTCAAAAACTTCATGGCAACAGTAATTGACCAAGCGGCATTCAATAAAGTAACAGAATACATTGAAATTGGTAAAGGAGAAGGTCGCCTTGTTGCAGGTGGTACAGCTGATGATTCAGTTGGTTACTTCATCCAACCAACAGTATTTGCAGACGTAGATCCTTCTGCACGTGTTATGAAAGAAGAAATTTTTGGTCCTGTTGTAGCAATCGCAAAGGCTAAAGATTTCGATCAAGCAATCGATATTGCAAACGATACTGAATACGGTTTAACTGGTGCGGTTATTACAAATAATCGTATGAACTTAGAAAAGGCTCGTGAAGATTTCCATGTAGGTAACTTATACTTCAACCGTGGTTGTACAGGTGCAATCGTAGGTTACCAACCATTCGGTGGCTTCAACATGTCAGGTACAGACTCAAAAGCAGGTGGCCCTGACTATCTACAACTTCACATGCAAGCAAAAACAACTTCAGAAATGCTATAACTTCTTTAGCAAACTGAAGAAGTATAGCCCTCGGTGTATGTCACGGATTCGGTTTTGTGTAAGCGCAAAACTGAATCTGACCGGGGCCGGGGCTAATAAGAGAATCTGCAAAACTCCTCCTAATAAAGTAGGCTGAGCAAGAACCGCAGACGATAATGGTATAGCGGCTTATCTAGGAGTAGCTAGGCAGATTCTTGTTTTTTTATATTCAGAAAATGCGGAATTGTCCTATTAAATTTACTTATAGAAAAACATAGTCTTCCATAGATTTTTCATCATGAAAGTAAGGAGAGAATACTATATGACAAAAACAAAACTAGTTATTGAACAAACTCAAAATTTTGGTGCTGCAAACTATCACCCGCTACCGATCGTTATCTCAGAGGCTGAGGGTGCTTGGGTAAAAGATCCGGAAGGTAATAAATACTTAGATATGCTATCCGCATACTCTGCTGTAAACCAGGGTCATCGTCATCCGAAAATTATCGCTGCGTTAAAGGAACAAGCTGATAAAGTAACATTAACTTCTCGTGCGTTTTATAGTGAAAACCTTGGTGAATGGTATGAGCTTGTTGGTGAATTAACGAATAAACAGATGGTATTACCGATGAATACAGGTGCAGAAGCGGTAGAAACTGCATTTAAAGCGGCTCGTCGTTGGGCATATGATATAAAAGGTGTAGAAGATGGAAAAGCTGAAATTATTGCATGTAATGGTAACTTCCATGGTCGTACAATGCTTGCTGTATCTCTATCATCTGACGAAGAATATCGTCGTGGCTTCGGTCCAATGTTACCGAATGTTAAGTTAGTCGATTACGGTAATCTAGAAGCATTAAAAGCTGCCATTACTCCTAACACAGCAGCGTTTTTAATTGAACCAATCCAAGGTGAAGCAGGAATCGTTATTCCTCCAGAAGGTTTCTTAAAAGCTGCTCGTGAGCTATGCCGTGAAAACAATGTTTTATTCATTGCAGATGAAATCCAAGCTGGTTTAGCACGTACAGGTAAAATGTTCGCATGTGATTGGGAAGAAGTAGAACCTGATATGTACATTCTAGGGAAAGCTTTAGGTGGCGGTGTATTCCCAATTTCTTGTGTAGCTGCAAATCGTGAAATTTTAGGAGTTTTCAATCCAGGATCACACGGTTCAACTTTCGGCGGTAATCCTTTAGGATGTGCTGTATCTATTGCTTCAATTAAAGTATTACTAGATGAAAAATTAGCAGAGCGTTCACATCAACTTGGTGAATACTTTAAAGGGAAATTAAGAGATATTAATAACCCAGTTATTAAAGATGTTCGTGGTCGTGGTTTATTTATCGGAATGGAATTAACAGAGGCAGCACGTCCGTATTGTGAAAAGCTTAAAGAATTAGGTCTATTATGTAAAGAAACACATGATACTGTTATTCGATTTGCGCCACCACTTGTTATTTCTCAAGAAGATTTAGATTGGTCAATCGAACAAATTGAAAAAGTTTTTAATCTTTAACAAAATGTTCACATTTCAATTCGGAAGTATGTTACAATGATGCCGATATACTATCATTATAAAAACAAAGAGGCGATTTAATAATGTCTGAAAACTTAAATCTGTTCACATCAACTCAAGAAGTCATTCAAGAGGCTCTAAATAGACTTGGCTATGACGAAGCAATGTATGAATTGTTAAAAGAACCGCTTCGCATGCTCCAAGTGCGTATTCCTGTGAAAATGGATGATGGTACAACAAAAGTATTTACTGGTTACCGTGCACAACATAATGATGCTGTAGGACCAACTAAAGGTGGGGTTCGTTTCCATCCGGCCGTATCTGAGGAAGAAGTTAAAGCGCTTTCAATGTGGATGACATTGAAATGTGGTATCGTGGATCTGCCTTATGGCGGCGGTAAGGGCGGTGTCATCTGTGACCCTCGTCAAATGTCTATGGATGAAATTGAAAAATTAAGCCGTGGATATGTTCGTGCAGTTAGTCAAATCGTAGGACCAACAAAAGATATTCCTGCGCCAGACGTATTTACAAATGCACAAATTATGGCTTGGATGATGGATGAATACAGCCGTATGGATGAATTCAACTCACCAGGTTTCATTACAGGTAAGCCACTAGTACTTGGTGGTTCTCAAGGTCGTGACCGTGCAACTGCACAAGGCGTAACAATCGTTATTCAAGAAGCAGCGAAAAAACGTGGCATTGATATTAAAGGCGCACGCGTTGTTATTCAAGGCTTCGGTAACGCAGGTAGCTTCCTTGCGAAATTCATGCATGATTTAGGTGCAAAAGTAATCGGTATTTCTGATGCTTATGGTGCACTTCATGATCCAGAAGGTTTAGATATCGACTATTTATTAGATCGTCGTGATAGCTTCGGTACTGTAACAACATTATTTGAAAACACAATTTCAAACAAAGAATTATTAGAGCTTGATTGTGATATTCTAGTGCCAGCTGCTATCGAAAACCAAATTACTGCGGACAATGCAAACAACATTAAAGCAAACATCGTAGTAGAAGCAGCGAACGGTCCAACAACAGCTGAAGCAACTAGAATTTTAACTGATCGTGGTATTCTACTTGTACCAGACGTATTAGCATCTGCTGGTGGTGTAACAGTTTCTTACTTCGAATGGGTACAAAATAACCAAGGTTATTACTGGACAGAAGAAGAAGTTGAAGAACGTCTATACAAAAAAATGGTTGATGCGTTTGAAAACGTTTATACAACAGCGACAACACGTAACATTAACATGCGTTTAGCAGCTTATATGGTAGGTGTTCGCCGCACTGCAGAAGCTTCACGCTTCCGTGGATGGGTTTAATCAATATAATATGAAAGTCGAGTCATTCTTAATTGGATGACTCGTTTTTTTGTATGCGTTCCTTTTTTGCATGAGAAAGAGGTTCTGCTTAGGTCGTATTTGGAGAACGTACATATTATGAAACCTTCGACATCTTATATGAAGTCATTCGATAAGTTAGCTTGAGAGGCTAATAGGGGGACAGACAGTTAGAACGTTTGAAGTGACAAATTGGAGCTAATATTTTGGTTTTAAATCTTTGCGTTCATTAACAGAAATATGAGAAAATCCAACTAGAAAGGGGCGAATTGAATGGATTCATTTACATTTTATAATCCGGTGAAGTTGCATTTTGGTGAAACTGCACTTGAAAAGCTATCAAAAGAGTTAACGCAGCAAGGTAAAAAGGTATTGGTTGTCTATGGTGGAGGTAGTATTAAGAAAAATGGTGTTTACAATGCTGTCATCGAGAAGTTACAAGAAGCAGATAAAACAATATTTGAACTAAGTGGTGTTGAGCCAAATCCACGTGTGGAAACAGCGAGACTTGGTATTGATCTTTGTAAAAAAGAAGGAATTGATCTAGTTCTAGCTGTTGGTGGCGGTTCCGTTATTGACTGTTCTAAGTTAATCGTCGCTGGGGCAAAATATGATGGCGATGCTTGGGACATTGTAAAGCGTAAAGTATTTGTGCAGGACGCTTTGCCGCTTGGAACGGTATTAACGCTAGCAGCAACAGGTTCTGAAATGAACTCAGGCTCTGTCATTACAAATGCGGAGACAGAAGAAAAACTAAGCTGGGGCAGCCCTGCGGTTTTCCCGGAATTTTCAATTTTAAATCCAGCGTATACAGTGTCAGTACCAAAAAATCATACAGTTTACGGTATCGTTGATATGATGTCGCATGTTATTGAGCAATATTTCCATAACACGACGAATACCCCGATTACAGATGAAATGTGCGAAGGAGTATTACGAACAGTTATTACTACAGCTCCTAAATTAATAGAAGATTTAGAGAATGTCCAGTTGCGTGAAACGATTTTATTAGCTGGAACAATAGGATTAAATGGATTCTTATCAATTGGTTCTCGAGGTGATTGGGCGTCACATAATATTGAGCACGCTGTATCTGCAGTATACAATATTCCGCACGCTGGCGGTTTAGCAATATTACAACCACATTGGATGCGTCTAAGTGTACCTGTGAATCCAGAACGTTTTGCGGGTATTGCAACACGCGTTTTCGGTGTCGACGCTGCAGGGAAGACTCCAGAAGAAGTAGCATACGAAGGAATTGATCTTTTATCGGCATTCTGGACTTCAATAGGAGCTCCGAGTCACCTTGCAGATTATGAAATCGATGATTCAAAATTCCATCAAATCGTAGAACATGCAATGCAAAATGGGCCATTTGGAAACTTCAAAAAATTACAGGAAAAAGATGTGCGAGCTAT
The DNA here is from genome assembly GCF_040183165.1 of Lysinibacillus zambalensis. Taxonomy (NCBI): domain Bacteria; kingdom Bacillati; phylum Bacillota; class Bacilli; order Caryophanales; family Bacillaceae; genus Lysinibacillus; species Lysinibacillus zambalensis. Next base: position 3,500 of record NZ_JBEGDG010000019.1, on the reverse strand, counting down.
TTTGCAAAACTCACTTTAATTGAAAACGGATAGGAGGCAACGTAGTTTTGATGTTCAGGCTTCCTTATAAAAAAATTGATGTCGCATTACGTTGCTTAGAGACATCGTTCATTTGTATAAAAATAGCCAACTGCCTGAAACATGGCAATTGGCTATTTATCTTATTTAGAAAAATTATGCTGGATAATGATATTATTGTTTGGGTGTTGGGTGATCTGGTCTTTCACCAATATGCACCCAATTTTGTTTTCCGTCATCCTCATCATATAGAATGGCCACTTTTGATACGCCCTTCTGACTTAAAATGACCTCTGTTAAATGGTCGCGGACATCATCTAGGAAAGCAAGTGATAAGTTAGGATCAGCTTCAGCAACTAATTCCACGTGTAAAAATTCACCTTCTTTAACGACCTCTAAACGAACAATATCTTTGATATTTGGGTCATCCATAACAAGATGAGCTATATGATTTAGCATTTCTTCGTCTGTTTCGCCAATAACGCCTCGTGCATTATCAAGGAAAACTTTTGCTACTACATAGAACATCATAAAGCCGATAATCATCGAAACGAGCCCTTCTATATTTGCCCAACCTGTAAAGTGCGCTATTAAAATAGCAGCGAAGGCTAACACGTTACCACCTGTAGCGACTAAGTCTTCCATAAACACTAATTTTGTTGCTGGTTTTGCGCGATTTAAATAAGGGAAAGCTTTAGGGATAGCTGTTAGTATTCCCACTTTTTCTTGCCCGGTCTCATGTAGTATTTCAACAGCAGCTTTCGCAAGAACTGATCCTTCTAAAACAATACCGATCAATAATACGCCAAGTGCAATGAGCATTCCTTTAGATTCTCCAGCTGGGTGTATAAAATGATGCCAGCCTTCTTTTACAGTTTCATAAGAAAGGATTGCCACGATTATAACAGCAAAAAGACAAACTAAATTTACAATTCGGCCAAAGCCTCCAGGAAATTGTTTTGTCGGTGCTTTTTTCGAAAGTGCTGAGCCGATATAAACAAATAATTGGTTTGCTGCATCCCCTAGTGAGTGCATCATTTCTGCAAACATGGCAACATTACCTGTAAAGAAGAAGGCGATGCCTTTAATAATTCCTAAAAAGGCATTGACAACTGCTGCCAACAAAGATGGTTTATTCCCGTTTTTTAATAGTTTTAATAGTTCTCCCACGAAAGAATCCTCCAACTAGTTTAAAATTTCCATTTCAATTTTTTCTATATAGGGTAGTGCTCGTAATGAACGATAAAATGACAGTAAGTTATCAGATACTATTAATGATAAACGTAAATCTAATTCGTGAAAAATATTATTATTATTTGGAACATCTTGAATGCGTATGTTTTCGATAATAATATTGTTTTCCTTTAGAAATTCTAGAAAGGACTCACTTTTTTCATCATTTTTAATCTGAACTTTCAATGATATCTCTCGCATACGAATTCTTTTTGGCCCTATTTTCATTAGAAACGGCGATAAAACCTCAATGCCGAAAACAATGATAATAACAGCTAAAGTAGCATCCATATAAAATCCTGCACCGACTGCAATCCCTATCCCAGCAGCTCCCCAAATCATTGCAGCGGTTGTTAAACCTGAGATACTATCATTCCCGCGCCTTAAAATAACACCTGCTCCAAGAAATCCAATTCCACTAACAACTTGGGCAGCCAAGCGTAGAGGATCCATTGTAATATTGATATCTGACCTTGGGGGTGTTGAGTAGGCGGTCTCGATCGAAATTATAGTTAATAAACAGCTAAAAGTGGCGATGACTAAGCTCGTTTTTAATCCTACAGGCTTCTTTTTTAATTCCCTTTCGATGCCGATTACTAAACTTAATGTGGCTGCAATTACTAATTTTATGCCAACTTCATATGTAATCATATTTCCAAATAAGGTTTCCATACGCAACCCTCCACAGATATTTCGTATTGCTAAGAGATATGCAAGGTGTCATTATTATATGTACATTACTTTTTTGTATTGTACATCACGATAGGAATGATGTATAAGTATTTTTTGTTTCTTTCAGCAATTGTTTTATGTGGCGAAAGTGAAACGTCAGCTACAAACGGTCTCGGTATCGAAAGTAGCTACAGAAAGTCTCCGACGTTATAGGTGATTAAATAGATGCTGGTATAAGTTAAAGTCTCAAGTAGATATCATGGATAGCACAAAGTCGTATCCAGACGTATTTATGTCCGGTAAAAATGATTGGAGGTTGGATTTAATGGAGAAACCAAAAATTCACCCATACATTCCTATATTTATAGGTGTTATTTCTGTATCCTTATCTGCGATATTTGTAAAGTTAGCAAATGCAGAGGCAGGGGTTATTGCGTTTTACCGGATGTTGTTTTCGGTATTAATAATGGCTCCTCTGTTTTTTTGGAAGTACACTAATGAAGTAAAACAATTAAGAAGACGAGATTGGCTATTTTCTTCAGTTGCAGGCATATTTTTAGCGTTCCATTTTATTTTGTGGTTTGAATCACTCAATTACACTTCTGTAGCAAGTTCTACAGTTTTGGTTACACTACAGCCGTTGTTTGCATTTGTAGGTACATATTTTTTCTTCAAAGAGAGCATTACTCTAAAAACAATACTTGCAGGCGCGATTGCTATTGTTGGTAGTATTTTAATAAGTTGGGGAGATTTTAAACTTAGCGGTACTGCATTTTATGGAGACATGCTTGCACTTATTGCGTGTGCACTCGTTACTGCTTACTTTTTATTTGGACAAGATGTACGTAAGCGGTTATCTCTTGTGACATATACCATGCTTGTTTATGCTGTTAGTACAATTACGTTATTTATCTATGTTCTTATTAAAGGTGAATCGTTTGGTCCTTATCCAACTATGGACTGGATATGGTTTATTTTATTAGCGATCGTGCCTAATTTATTGGGTCATACACTATTTAATTGGTCTATCAAATACGTTAGTACAAATGTAGTCTCTATTGCGATATTATTTGAACCAATTGGCGCGGCCATTTTAGCTCTTTTCATTTTTAAAGAGTATTTAATAGCTACACAAATTATTGGTGGATTAATTGTTATAGTAGGAATTCTATTGTTTGTGGTCGATGAGAAAAAGATTTTTAAACTTTTTTCAAAAAAAGCTTGATTTTTAAATTGCTATATTATATATTATTACTTGTCCTTAACAAGAAGGACGACTTTAAAAAAAGATTTGAAAAAAGATTTTAAAAAAAGTTGTTGACTTCTTGTTGTAGATGAGTTATGATGATAAAGTTGCTGAAAACAACAGCGACAAAATGAACCTTGAAAACTGAACAAGCAAAACGTAATCAATAAAGTTTTTAGTAACCAACCTCGAGTTGGTGAACGAAACAAAATTTTGGACATCAAACATGATGCCAGCAAAAACAATTTGAGCTAATCAAATTTCTTTTTATGGAGAGTTTGATCCTGGCTCAGGACGAACGCTGGCGGCGTGCCTAATACATGCAAGTCGA
>NZ_JBEGDG010000111.1:0-464 GCF_040183165.1 Lysinibacillus zambalensis | reverse complement strand
CACCGATAGTTGTGGATGACTTTAGTTAAAACATATACTATGTAAATAAGCTGATCTTCGTTCTGACCGGGTGACTCCACGAAGCTTTGCTCTGTGCGAAAGCGTAGCGACAGCAACAAATGTTTTAACTGTGCGAAAGCGAAGCGTCAGCGGAAAATGTTTAAACTGCGCGAAAGCGAAGCGTCAGCGGCTAATGTTTTAACTTAGCGAAAGCGAAGCGTCAGCGGCAAATGTGCTCTCCCAGCTGAGCTAATCCTCCTGTGTATTATGCCTAGCGACGTCCTACACTCACACGGGGAAGCCCCCAACTACCATCGGCGCTAAAGAGCTTAACTTCCGAGTTCGGTATGGGAACGGGTGTGACCTCTATGCCATCATCACTAGACTATTGTCGACCTCCAAAACACGGCGTATTACAGCGTCAGCTTCTCTCGAACAAACGTAAAACTACATAAGAACAAGCC
>NZ_JBEGDG010000110.1:0-464 GCF_040183165.1 Lysinibacillus zambalensis | reverse complement strand
CCTATTACTTGATATTTTGGTGCCCATTTCTTTAAACTAAGAGAGTCATAAGCAATGACAACTACAAGTACCAAAAATTGTATCAATGTAGCGAAACAGCAATACTTCCGTTGGTTGTAGCCTAATGCCGAAACATCTTTTCTAGTTAACAATTACTTTGTAAATAATATAATACCTGTAACCGATAAAACATAAAAAAGGCCCACCGCTACCTATAACATGCACTAGAGCCTAACCTATAGCATTCAATACACATCGTGTCTTGAAACCTTATTCGTTATTAAGCCTATAAAAAAGCTTAAAAAATAAATGTGTTTGTTACAATTTCAATGTCGTTTAATCCAGTTTTCAAAGAACAAGATTTGAAGTAATTCATTCAGAAGAATGAACCTACAAAACTGAACGCAAAACGTAATCTTACAAACCCTAGGTATGTATTCCGAAAATATCCTTAGAAAGGAGGT